>LICD01000086.1 GCA_001438145.1 OM182 bacterium BACL3 MAG-120619-bin3
TTGTGGGCATGGCGCGCGGCGCGCCTTTTGATGCAGAGCTGGCAGAGAAAAACGGCCGCCGCATTGCAGCACTCGCGCCCTCTATTCCCGATGTTTTTATGCACGATACTCGCGACTTCGATGTCGAAACCGAAGCTCTCGATGTAATCTGGGAAGATAAGGCAGAGTTCGAAAACAAAGCCATGGCCTTAATGAATAACGCCAATGCCTTTGCAGATCTTGCAGCAACTGGCGATCGCGGTCAGACACTCGGTGCTTTTAGAGCGCTAGGCGGCTCATGTGGTGACTGTCACGACACATTCCGTGTCGACAACGACTGATCTCTCCATTTAACCCCTGCATTTAACCCCTACCTTGCACCTCTACATCGACCCTCTAGCGCTACCGCGTGAAAAACGCGGCTAGCGCAAGGCGGTCGGCGTCGGTAAGGCGAGACGTGTTGTGTTCGATAACGTCGCTCATGTCGCCGCCAACGAAATCTGCATCGGGCTTCATACCGAGCAGTAAAAACAAGTCGAAGCTGTTACGGTCCCATTCTTCTAACGCCTCGCTATCGATTGCCTCGATGGTGTCTTCGCCGATTTGTGCGCCTGCAAATTCCCGTGCGAGTTGCGAAATGCCCAGCCCATTGCGCGGCGTATGGCACTCACCGCAGTGCCCGAGATTTCGGGCAAGGTAGGCGCCGCGCTGCATCAGCAAAGACTCTTCTTGCGCTGTCATCAATTCGGGTTCTCTGCCGCCAGTTAAATCAGCCAACAGATTCCAGCCCACGAGTGCAAACCGCGAAAGCCACCACGGTGTTTCATGCTCGGGGACGGCATTGTTTACCGGATTAAGTGACAAGAGATACGCGCCGATGTCGAGAACATCCTCGTCATTTAGGCCGGCATAAGAACGATAGGGAAACGCAGGAAAATAGAAACTGCCTTCGGGCGAGCGCCCATGTTTAAGCGCGCGTAAAAAATCCTGAGCGCGCCAATCACCAATGCCCGTATCGACATCCGGCGTAATGTTGGGCGCATAGAAAGTACCAAAATCGGTAACCAATGCATGGCCGCCACTAAGAATCGCGGGGTTGGTTGACCCATCGTCTTCGACCGCGAGGTGACAACTCACACAGCCACCAGCGTTAACCAGATAGGCGCCGCGGGCGATAGCGTCGTCGTCGTTTGAAATTACTGCATTGTTATCAACAGATACGGGCGTAAGCGAAAAATAGGCGATGGCCAAAATGACCGCTACGCAAAACGTGAGTATTCTCATGCGTAGCGACCATTGATTCATTTCACTCGTCTCCTTCTAGCGTCTAGATAGACACCGTGATATTAGATGAGCTGACTCAACATCTCTTGGTTATACGTGACCAGTTCATCAAATTTGCCCGCGCGAACTTTGGTGACCCAGTCGGGGTTTGCGATAAGCGCGCGACCCACAGCGATCATGTCGAATTCATCGGCTTCCATGCGCGTGATCAGATCGTCGATGCTTGCAACTTCGGCTTCGCCGCCGCGGTAAGTCGCAATAAATTCCTCAGTCAGACCCACGCTGCCAACGCTGATAGTTGGCTTACCGGTAATCTTTTTTACCCAGCCAGCCAGGTTGAGGTCAGAGCCTTCGAATTCGGGTTCCCAGAAACGACGAGTGCTGCAGTGGAATATGTCGACGCCTGCGTCGGAAAGCGGCTTAACAAACTGCTCAAGTTCTTCGAGGCTCGGCGCGAGACGCGCAGTAAAGTCTTGCTGCTTCCACTGCGAGAATCGCAAAATGATCGGATAATCATCGCCGATCTCGGCGCGGATACTTTGCACAATATCGGTGGCGAAACGCGTGCGCTTAACGAGCGATCCACCGTACTGATCGTCACGCTGGTTCGTACCTTCCCAAAAAAAGTTATCGATGAGGTAGCCATGTGCGCCGTGAAGCTCGAGTGTATCGAAGCCTAAGTCTTTAGAATCTTTCGCCGCCTGCGTAAATGCGGCGATCAGTTCATCGACCTCGGCATTACTCAGTGCGTCATAAACCTTCTTGCCCGGCCCTACTAAACCCGATGGCGTAGCCGACGGATATTCAGGATACGCGCCTTCGCCAGGACGACGCATACCACCCTGATGCCACAGCTGAGGCGCTATCTTGCCACCTGCTGCGTGAACTGTTTCAACAATTTTATGCCAGCTATCGAGCGCTTTGCCGTGAAAGCCCGGAATGCGCACCTCGTTGGACGCTGCCTTGTGATTGACCGTCGTGCCTTCGGTGATGATGAGGCCAACATCGTTTTCGGCACGGCGTTTGTAATACTGCAGTACCGCGTCGTCGGGCACGCCGTCGGGCGAAAACTGCCGGGTCATTGGCGCCATAGCAACGCGGTTCTTGAGGGTAAGTTTGGGGCTGGTAAACGGGGTAAAGAGAATATCGGGATTCATCGAGCGGTCTCTGCGTTAATTGTATAAAAAGCGTGTGGTCGTCATGTGTGTGATCCACATAATAGGGCGCTGATAGATTGCTGTCGAGTTCTAGCGTCCCACGGCAGCAGCGCGCAATATTCGTCGATTCGCCTCGGTTGGCGCGGGTTCGGATTCGCCGAATATCGCGCGAATCCAGTGCCCGTCTGTCGGATTGGGGAATACGATATAGTCGGTGCCAAAACGCGCGGCATCTGCGTGCATTAATGCCTCGCGCTCTGCGACATCGATGACGTAATAGCGCCGCGCAAAATCGTTGAGGTTGTCACCCAACGAGGCGATCACGCGGTAGTCGCTGCGAATCTGCGCCTGCACAGCCTCTTTGTTTGACGTCTCTCGCAGCACGCGAAGGTTTTCGGCGCGGACGTTTTCGAAGCCAGCAGCGCGCAGATTACCGAGCGCAAGCTCGAAGGTCGCCTCGCCCTGATCGCGATTCGTGACGAAAAACAGCGTCACGCCGTTTGCCTCACAAAATGCTGCGAACTCGCGCGCACCCGGGCTGGCGACGAATTCGTTATTTGGCACCCAGGCGTCCCACGTGGCGTCGTCAAAGAAGTCGCCACCCTCTGCTATTAGCTGGCCCCAGTAGGCGCCGGACAAAAGCACGGTTTCATCGACGTCGGTGATTACTGCAAGCGGACGCGTATCGTTCGAAGCGCTCGCCCCACGCGCGGCAAGTGCCTGCTCGACCCGCAGCTGCGCGAGCGCGAAGCCTTGGTAATACAGCGCACGAAATTCAGCCGCGGTTTGGCGCCACGCGATTGCGTAGAGCAAAGGATTGGTGAGCGCCGCGTTGGCTGATTCACGCTCCGACTCGGCAGCCGTGACAGGTGTTGCCAGCGCGCCCAGTATTGCCGCGGCTGCGACTCCTGTTCTAAGTATTCTGTTAAGCATTGTTCTTCCTGCTGTTTGTTCGACCGTTCATCCCGCTGCACGCGCACTTGGCGCCTCGTGGGTGGTAATAATACGCATAGTTGGTCTATATTGCTTACAACATCTGACCCTGCGTTCAAGGAATACTATCGCTATGCGCCTCTCCTTTAAATCCATTCAATTCGTTAGATTGCTCGCTCTGTCTTCAGGGCTACTGGCAAGTGCTTCGGCCTTTGCCGATTCCTATCGCATACTAATTTCGAACGACGACGGCATCAATTCGCCACTTATTCATGCGCTACGCGACGGACTTGCGACACTCGACGATGTCGAGATTGTGGTTTCGGCGCCCGACGCAAACAAATCTGGAAGCAGTCAATCGACCGACGGCGGCGCGCGCACGGTCGAACACATTTTTGCTAACGGCGAATTTTTTGGCTACGCCGTCGACGGCCGCCCAGCCGATGCTGTGCGCTTCGGGCTCTTGCACCTTGGCAAAGACGAGCCGTTCGATCTCGTCGTCTCTGGCATCAATCAAGGCGCCAATGTCGGTGACGTCTCGCATCTTTCGGGCACTGTAGGTGCAGCGATGGAGGCTATTTATCAGGGCATCCCAGCCATCGCCGTGTCGCAAGACACCGCCAATGTCGATACCTCGGTCACTGTAAATCTTACCCGTCAGCTGGTGGCGAAATATCAACGCGAAGGCGCACCCGAGGGCTTGGTCATCTCGATTAATGTCCCCGGCGGCGAGTTAAAAGGCGTTGCGGTTAGGCCCATGGGCGAGTCCTATCTCAAATTTTCTCCCTACGAGCTCACGCGCACCGACGGCGAGGTCAGTGAATTCGAGGCCTCGTATGTAGGCAATCGGGCGCTAGATTCCACAAGCGATACCTATGCCTATCAAAACGGTTACGCCACCATCACTCCACTTAAATTCGATTGGACCGCCCATGAAATGCTGAGCGAAATCGAAACCTGGGGATTAGCGATTGACTGATTTAACTAATGAAATCGAGATGCCTGAACAAGGCTTTCTCGAATTCGAGCATATCGTACAAGTAAATGAGCCGGCGAATCCAACGAGCGCCGATATAAGCCGCGCACATCTCTGGGAAGGTCTGGTGCTTCGGGCGCGAAGCCCTCAGCGATTTATCGAAGGCATCGACTGCTTCTCGCACCCTCAGAACGGCGCTGGTTTTGTTCGCGAAATAAGCGCGGGCGATGCCCACTTTTACGAAGACGTGACGCTCGAACACGAATCGCGCGTGCTCACTAAAACCCAGCGCGATAAGCCGCAGATACACGCCGAAAGCGAAGCGTCGATCGAGGAGCCTGAAGAAGGCTATCTGTTTGTGCGCTTTCGCTATCGCCGCGAATTGCCAGACGAACATCGCGCTGTAGATGTCGGCGAGCATCTGAAAGCAGCCTATGTCCGGCTCGACACCGATGCGATTAAACTGATTAGAGTAATGGCAGAGAATAATTCGTTTACCGCGCTAGTCAATTAACGCGTTCGTTAATCAAGGAGCAACCCTATGTCGTTTTATTCACGATTGTTCGTAGCCCTTTCTCCTGCAGCCTTCGTGTCTGCAGCCCTGACAACCGCGATGCTCTGTTTTGCGCCGGCAGCGTTTGCTGACCGCACCGCAGCTGACGACGAAAGCCACATCGACGACCCCCGCGTTCAGCATCGCAGCTACACCTTCGAGCCTACTGGCGAGTCTATTCCTTACGCTATTTTTGTGCCCTCCTCTTATGACCCCAAGGGGACAGAAGCGCTCCCGCTTCTCGTTTCTCTGCACGGACTTGGCCGCAGCTACGACTGGCTGATGGGCTATCACGGCCTGCTCGACCAAGCAGAAGAAAGCGGCTACGCAGTAGTGACACCCCTTGGCTATATTCGCGAAGGCTGGTTCGGATCGCGCCCGGCCGAAGACCCTCAGGACGGCGTCTATAGCGAGCAAGATGTAATGAACGTACTGGAACTGGTGCGCGACGAGCTGCGCATAGACAGCGACCGCATCTTTCTCTGGGGGCACTCGATGGGAGGAGGCGGCACCTATCATATAGCCGCAAAACACCCCGACGTATTCGCAGGGCTAGGCGTCGCGGCACCCGCCCCTGCAATCTCAGCACCTATGGATGAAATACTCGACAAGATTGCGCACCTCCCGATCTTTATTTTGCAGGGCGATCAAGATGATCTAGTACCCGTTTTTGCGACGCGTACGTGGGTCGCTGGGATGGCCGCGCGCGGTATGCAGCACCTGTATGTCGAGATTGAAGGGGGTGACCATTCGCTGCTTATCTCGCAGGACGCCGCCAACATGCAGAAATTTGTCGATTTCTTTAACATCGTGGGCCACAAATAATGAACGCACGCGTCGCTAAAACTCTCGCCACACGACTTACTCTTATCGCTTTTACCGCGCTCAGCGGTTGCACAGCGAGCCTTGTCATCGAAACAGATAGCCCGCCTAAAGCGTCGACTGTCCGCACTCTCGAATGGCCCCTGCACAATTTCGACTTAGCCGGCACGCGTTTCACGCCGAGCGATCAGATCACTCCCGAGAATGTCGCCTCGTTAAAGCCCGCGTGGCTTTTCCAGCATGGGGTTATCGATGGCGTGAGTAATCAAACGACGCCCATTATTGTCGACGGGATTATGTACGTGACCGACGCGCGCGGCAGCGTCTACGCAACCAATGCCACCGACGGCCATCTGCTTTGGGAATACAATGTCAGCGGCAAACTCGGCGGTGGCCGCCGCGAAGGCTATATTTTTAGGCACCGCGGTGTCGTCGTCGACGACGGCATTGTGTATACCGCCGCAGGTTCTTTCATTTTTGCGCTCGATGCGAAAACCGGCGAACCAATCGAAGGCTTCGGCGATGATGGCATGGCGCCGGTGATCCTCGACGTGTTGCATTTAAAAGACCCCAGCATCGACACCGCGATCTCGGTCGGCTACTGGTTTACAACAGCACCGCAGATTCACAATGGCATGCTCTATATCGGGACCACGCGCAGCGAAAGCCACATCGCCGGCGGCTATGTGCTGGCAGTGAATGCGAAAACCGGCGAAGTCGAATGGCACTTTAATACCGTGCCGCAGGACGAAACCGATCAGGGCTGGGAGATCGCCGGTCCAACGTGGGTCGGTGGCGAGCGCAACGGCGGCGGCATTTGGGAGACGCCCTCGATAGATCCCGAGCTCGGCCTCGTCTATTTTGCGGTCGGCAATCCTTTTGGAAATAGCACCAAGCGCGACGGCATTAATTTATTCACTAACGCGATCATCGCGCTTTCGCTCGATACGGGAAAACTCGAGTGGTTTTACCAGCAAGTGCATCACGACGTGTGGGATTACGATTCCGGCAATCAGCCTGTGCTGTTTGATATGTTAGTCGACGGCAATCAAGTGAAGGCGCTGGCACAGGCAAGCAAAAATGGCTGGCTCTATATACTCGACCGCGAGACAGGACAACCCGTGCATCCGATTCCGGAGATTGCCGTGTCGACCGAGACCGCGACCGAGGGCGAAGAGCCTTGGCCTACGCAGCCAATCCCACACAAGGCTAACGGCGAGCGTATGGAGCCCGTGTCGCCTGTCTATCCAATTAATATTCCCGCCGAACAGCTCGAGGAATATCACTTAGTCGAGCAGTTCACGCCTATCGGCCCTAATCAGATTTTTGCCCCGGGCTATGGCGGCGGCTCCAACTATGCACCCATCGCGTTTAGCCCGCTCACGGGACTGCTGTACGTGAATGCGATTGACCAGCCGTTTCGCTCGGGCCGCGACCCGATGGGCTATTTTTCGGCCTACGACCCGACAACCGGAGAGCTGGTATGGCGGCAAATATTCGAGGGCTATGGCCAAGCAGGTGCGGTGGTGACAGCAGGAGGGGTGGTCTTTGTTGGCGCGGGGAGTAATACCGCCGGCTACTTCTATGCCTATGATGCGGCAACAGGCGAGGAGCTATGGAAATTCAACACCGGGTCGGGCATTTTCGCCTCCCCTGCCCTGTATGTGATCGACGGTAAAGAATACGTTACTGTCGCCTCGGGCGGAGGCAGCCGCGGCAGGCGCGGAGGCGATTTAATTCTCACCTTCGCGTTGCCGTAGCGCTCGCTTTACCCTATTTTTCAGCGGCTAAGCCTGCGCTATGAATGTCCGCAACCGTGACCGCTGTCATATTAAATATGCCGCGCGAGGTCACCGAAGGAATCACGATATGCGCAGGCTTGCGGAAGCCATTGATGAACGGGCCAATCAACAGCGCGTCTGTCATCGAGCGTATTAGCCCCATCGCGATATTCGCCGCGTCGAGGTTTGGCATCACTAAAACATTCGCGCGGCCTTTGATATTCGCCTTCGAGTAGATTGTCTCGCGCAGCTTAGGATTAAGCGCACTGAGCACATGCATTTCGCCATCAACCTGTAGCGAAGGATACGTATCACGCAGAATCTCACCCGCAAGTCTTACCTTGCGCGCCGAAGGATTGTTCGCGGTGCCGAAATTCGAATGAGACAGCAGCGCTACCTTGGGCTCGATACCAAAGCGCTTCACGAGGTCGATACTCGCTTCGGTAATTTTCACCAGCTCATCCGACGTCGGGTCGACATTCATAGAGGTGTCTGCCAAGAACAGAGGACCATCTGGCAGCAAAAGAACCGCGGTAGACGACACCAACTGCTCGCGAGTCTCGGACCTATTCGCAGGGCCGAGCAGATGCATAATTTCACGCAGGTGGAAGTCGAAGCGACCAACCTTGCCGCAGATCAAGCCGTCGGCATCGCCGCGCGCGACCATCACAGCAGCAATGGCCGTATTGTCATTGCGCATTATTTTTCGTGCCGCATCGACAGACACACCATGCCGGCCAACCGCTTCATGATAGAAAGAAGCGAAGTCGTCGTGCTGTTCGTAATGCAGTGGGTCAAACACTTCTACTTCGTTGTCGAGATCAATGCGCAGTCCGAGTCTGTCGATCTTGCGCTCCATGCTGCCTCGGTGACCGATAAGAATCGGCTTAGCGATGTTTTCATCAACCACCGCCTGCACGGCCATTAGCACATCGTCATTATCGCCTTCGGCATAAACGATTCGCGCTGGGGATTTTTTCGCCACCTCGATCAGCGGCTGCATAAACAGCCCAGCCTGATTCACAAATTCATGCAGCTTTTGCTTGTATGCCTCGAGGTCTTCGATGGGTCGGGTAGCAAC
>LICD01000087.1 GCA_001438145.1 OM182 bacterium BACL3 MAG-120619-bin3
TTGTGCGTCATTTGGGTTTTCCTGAAGTACTTTTTCGGAACGCGCGATCCACCACATTGAACGTGCGGCATCTCCCATCTGTAGATCTCCATACTGCCCCCAGTCGGCGGCATGATTCTGATCATTCGGTCTGTCGCCTGGCATCCAAAGTGCTGCGCCTGCATCGAAAGCAGCGACGTTCCATTTCGCCACCTCTGGCCACATGCCGTGCTGAATAAAAATATGGGTGGGCATATGTCGGGCGTGAGCGACCGCGGGAGCCGTGTCTGCGTATTTAAATGCTGCCTCGAGCGCAATGGGCGCGTGAATAGGATCATCGAATGCGTGGATGACATAGTGCGCTGCACCGGGATGGTCTTCGTTTTTCTTGAACAGTTCTAGCGCAATAGCGCCGGCGCGCATGTTGAGTCTTTCTCTCGCTTCTCCTGCGACGGTTGCACCGGCTAACATCGATACAGCGGCAAATGCTGCCACCTCATCATCATCGCCAAAGTCTGCATAGACCTCCTGCATCGCATTCATCCAAGCCGTACGGCGTTTGCCTACGGTGCCGGGTGTAAAGGCATAGGCCTCCGCTGCGCGAAGAAAGCCTTTCTCGCGTTCGGTAGGAGCTTTGCTTAGACGCTCTTCAGTCGTCGCGCCGAGGCGGTTGAGCGTGTCCATGGGCGACTGTGCGTCCCACTCACCGATGAAGGGGTGATTATAAGTAAATGTCTCTCCCCAATAGGCCATGGCGAAATCGGGCTCGATTTCCTGTGCGAGCTTGAATTCACGCTGCGCTTGAATGAAGCCAAAACTGTGGAGGTAACCCACGCCTAGCTCGAAATGAACCTGAGCCTGAGGCGAGCCCGATGTGGGGAAATCGAACGTGCCGATTGACTCATGTTCGGCCGCAAGCACACCGGTGCTGATTATCATGAGCATGGCTGCCTGCAAAGAGGCTAACGCGGGATAGGTACGCATCGTTTCTCGCTCCTGTAACGAGTGAAGGTATTTCGATTCGCACTTAGCGGATGAACTAGCTAACCGCTGCGGCCTAGGGCGCAGCAAGTGCAAGCGGAGGTGCGAACCTCATCAGCAGAGGTTGCCAATAGCCGATGCGTAAAGCAACGCCTCAATTGTGACCGAATGTTGCAAATCTGGCTTAGCCAACGAGGTGCTGGTTAATAACGCCAACAAAAGCGGGGCCGTATTTCTCTAGCTTGCGCTCACCGACGCCGCTTATCTCGGCTAACCGCTCGAGTGAAGAGGGGAGTGAGACGCACATCTCTTGAAGCGTGCTGTCGTGAAAAATTACGTAGGGTGGCACGTTTTGCTCCTCGGCGAATCCGCGGCGGCAGTCCCTCAGCGCCTCCCAGAGCGTTACATCGATATCATTAGGCAGAGGCGAGCGCGTCTGACGTTTGGTTGTTTTCTGTTTTAAGTCTCGCCTTAGCTCTATAGTTTCTTCGCCACGAAGCAGGGGTCGACAGCGCTCTTCTAGCCGCAATGCGCCAAAACGCTCGAGATCGACACTCAGCAATCCACGGGCAACGAGTTGGCGGAAGACCGAACGCCATTGGTCGTTGCTTAACGCTTTGCCTATTCCGTAGACACTGATGGTGTGATGCTCGAACTGAAAAATTTTCTCACCCTCCGAGCCGCGGAGCACATCGATGAGGTGGTTTACACCGAAGCGCTGACCGGTGAGGTATGCAGTACTGAGCGCCATGCGCGCAGACTCAGTACCATCCCACGTGTCCGCTGGTTCCAGGCAGGTATCACAGTTGCCGCAGGGATTCGGCATGTGATCGTCGAAATAGGCGAGTAGCGCCTGGCGCCGGCAGGAAGTTATTTCGCAGAACCCGAGCATAGCATTGAGGCGATGCTGCTCAGCTCGCTTGTGCTCTTCACTGCCTTCGGAGGTAGACATCATCTGCCGCAGCTTAATGACGTCTTGAAGCCCATAAACCATCCACGCATCGGCAGGCATGCCATCACGCCCCGCGCGGCCGGTTTCCTGATAGTAAGACTCGACGGTTTTCGGCAGGTCGAGATGTGCGACGAAGCGGACGTCGGGTTTGTCGATTCCCATACCGAAGGCGATTGTCGCGACGACGATGACGCCCTCTTCGCGGAGGAAGCGCGCCTGATTCGTGGCGCGAGTCTGCGTCGGTAGGCCCGCATGATAGGGAAGTGCATTGAAACCCTGCAGCGTTAGCCAGTGGGCGATCTCTTCGGTTTTTTTGCGCGACAGGCAATAGACAATGCCCGCATCGCGCGGGTGTTCTTCTTTTAAAAACTTGAGAAGCTGCGTTTTGGCATTGTGTTTGAGCGCGATTCGGTAGCGAATGTTAGGACGGTCGAAGCCGGCGATAAAGTGGCCGCCGTGCTCTAAGCCAAGCCTGTTGATTATCTCGCCTCGCGTCCGCTCGTCGGCGGTTGCCGTGAGTGCGATGCGGGGAACTTCAGGAAAGAGTTCGGCGAGCATCGAAAGCTGCAGATAATCGGCGCGGAAATCGTGACCCCACTGCGAGACGCAATGGGCCTCATCGATCGCAAAGAGCGAGATTGTTGCGCTTTGCAAAAGGGCGATGGTGCGATTCTGATTGAGGCGCTCGGGGGCGATATAGAGCAAATCGAGAGTGCCGTTGCGCAAATCAGACTCAATTTCGGCCGCTTCCGAGGGGTCGAGAGTTGAGTTTAGGAACGCAGCACGGACACCTAAGAGCTTGAGTGCGCTCACTTGATCTTGCATCAGGGCAATAAGAGGTGAAACCACCACGCCACACCCTTCGCGCACGAGCGAGGGAATCTGATAGCACAGGGACTTTCCGCCGCCCGTTGGCATAATCACCATGGCATCATCGCCGGCGATAACGGAATCGATAATCTGGTCTTGGGGCGGACGAAAGGACTGGAATCCAAAGACTGATTGCAGAATGTCTTGAGCGTTGTTCATTCCTTAAGAGTATAGCGCATTGCGAGAGCCCTTAAGGCGTTTACCCCAAAATTACTTAGCTGCCAATTGCATTGCCAAGAATTCTTCGTAGTTGCCCTGATAGTCGTTGAGCGACTGGTCTTTTATCTCAACGATGCGATCGGCGAGTGACGACACAAACTCGCGGTCGTGGCTGACGAAGATGAGTGTGCCTTCGTAGTATTCCAGCGCGAGGTTAAGTGCCTCGATCGCTTCCATATCCATATGGTTAGTCGGCTCATCCATAATCAGCACGTTGTGGTCTTGCATGATCATCTTGCCGAACAAGAGGCGGTTTTTCTCCCCTCCCGAACACACTTTGACCTTCTTGTTGGCGTCGTCCGCTGGAAACAATAGGCGGCCGAGCGTTGCTCTCACAATCAGGTCGTCATGGGTCGGCTTGCGCCACTGGGTCATCCACTCGAAGATTGTCATGTCGTTGCTAAAGTCAGCGGTGCTGTCTTGCGGGCAATAACCGATGCTCGCATTCTCAGCCCAAGCAATCTTGCCCGACTCGGGTTTGATAGCATCGACCAAGCAGCGCAAGAATGTCGACTTGCCCGCGCCATTCTCGCCGATAACTGCCAATTTCTGACCGGCGGGGATGATTAGGTTGCCGTCTTTAAACAGCGTCTCGCCGTCGAAACCATGCTTTAGGTTTTCGATCACTACCGCCTGTCGATGCAGTTTCTTGTCCTGCTCGAAGCGAATATAGGGGCTTACGCGGCTCGAGGGTTTAATGTCCTCGAGCTGAATCTTCTCGATGCGCTTAGCGCGCGAAGTTGCCTGTTTCGCTTTCGAGGCGTTGGCCGAGAAGCGGCTCACAAACTGCTGGAGGTCGGCGATTTGTGCCGATTTTTTCGCATTGATCGACTGCAGACGCTCGCGCGCGGCGGTGGCTGCGATCATGAAGTCATCGTAGTTGCCGGGGTAAACCCTCAGCTCACCGTAGTCGATATCCGCCATGTGTGTGCACACAGAATTGAGGAAGTGACGATCGTGCGAGATGATAATCATCGTCGAGCGGCGCTGGTTGAGCACCTCTTCGAGCCAGCGAATGGCGTTGATGTCGAGGTTGTTGGTTGGTTCGTCGAGTAGCAGTAGATCCGGATCTGAAAATAAAGCTTGAGCGAGGAGTACACGCAGCTTCCAGCCGGGTGCGATCTCCGACATTGGGCCGAAGTGCATCTCTTCTTCGATACCGGCGCCGCTCAGTAATTCACCGGCACGGCTCTCGGCGCTGTAGCCGTCCATCTCGGCGAACTCGATCTCAAGCTCGGCGACTTTCATACCGTCCTCTTCGCTCATCTCTGGCAGGCCATAGATGCGGTCGCGCTCCTGCTTAACCTCCCACAGTTCTTTGTGTCCCATGATCACGGTGTCGATTACCGAGAACTCTTCGAAGGCAAACTGGTCCTGATTGAGTCTGCCGACGCGCTCGTTAGGCGAGGTAGAAACATTGCCAGTCGAGGGGATTAGGCTGCCGTCGAGAATTTTCATAAACGTCGATTTGCCACAGCCATTCGCGCCGATGAGGCCGTAACGGTTGCCGTCGCCAAATTTGACCGAGATGTTCTCGAAGAGTGGCTTGGCGGCGAATTGCATGGTGACGTTGGCGGCAGAGATCACTGAGGGTATTCCTTTTTCGACGGCTGAACGATGCTCTAGCACGCGATCGCCGAGGGTTCTTTATTGGGGATTTACAGAAGGTGCGTACTATAAAGAGTTGCAGCCTCTAGGTCGAGGCTGCAGGCGCCCAAAACGCGACAAAGTTAGTAAGAAATTGAGTCAACTGATCTTTTTTGCCGCCTTTACGGCTGAATGTCGACGCCGGTAGTCGACACGGGACCGAAGCCGCGAATCTCGACCACCACCGGCCCTCCGCGCGAACCGTCATAGTGCACTGCGCCTGCTGGATGCATCATATAGCCACCGGCAGGAATAGGTGTCGTTGTGGTCATGTCGTGGCTCGCATCGATACCGGCATTCCACGTGCCTTCGATTACTGTGACAAACCTGTCCTGCGAGTGGAAATGCGGACGGCTTGTTCCCCCGGCAGGGAAACGCACGCGAATAATATAGAGCCCTTCTTCGGCAGGATTGCCGTAGAGCACTTTTTGCTGAACGCGGTCGCTCGATTCATCCCAGCTCATGTCGGCAAGCTGCACGATTTCGAAACCGCCCGCGAGCTCTGCAGCAAAGCTTGTGGGTGTTAGAGAAACGATGGCGCCGAACAAGAGTGTGAACAGCGAGATGTTGGGAGCGTTGGATTTCCTCATCGATATTTTTTGCATCATCTGGCTCTCTTTGTCATTGTTTGTGTGGATGGTGCGTCTTCATAACAGAAATTGGGCGATGAGTCCTGTCGACTCGCCTCCTTTTTACAAGGCAACCGGATTTTAGGCAAGCCTCGACTGTTTCTGCAGGCTGTGTTTCGCACTATTATTCAGCGCGAGCACTCATCAGAGCGCATCACAGGGCATCACAGGGCATCAAAGGAGCAAAGCATGCGCGACAACACGCCAATTCTTGTTGGGGCAGGGCAGTTTACTAGGCGTGAAGACGACCCGCTTAAGGCATTCTCGCCCATGGATATTGCCGCTGAGGCTGCGCGCGTCGCACTGGCAGACACCGGGCTCGATGCGAGCAGGGTTGCCCAGCTGATCGATACCCTTGCCGTTATTCGCATTTTCCCTGACTCGTTTAATCGACCACGCATGCCCAACCCCTTCGGCCGCGCTGAGAACCCGCCGCGAGCGGTAGCTCGCCGACTCAACGCGAATCCAAGCAGGGCTATTTACGGTCATGTAGGCGGTAACACGCCGCAAACGATGATTAACGAGATGGCACAACGGATCGCCGAGGGCGAGGTTGGCGTCGCCTTAATCACGGGCTCAGAAGCAATAAAAACGGCGCAGCGTGCACTGCGGGCAGGCGTGACACTCAACTGGCAAGAAGAGGATGCTGGCAGCATAGAGGACCGCGGTATTGGTCCTACGCTTGCCAGCGCTCACGAGTTTGCGCACGGCATTGGCGTTCCCGTTAACACCTATCCGCTATTCGAGAATGCGATTCGCGGCAGGCTCGAAAACTCGGTCGAACAGCATTTGCTCGCAATGGGCGAGCTGTTCGCGCCTTTCACCGAAGTCGCTGCCGCGAATCCTTTTGCCCTTTACGGAACACGTCGCAGTGCACAAGAACTCGCGCGCGTTAGCGCTGAGAATCGATTCATCGGCTTTCCCTATCCGAAATGGATGAACGCTATGGACGGCGTCGATCAAGGTGCAGCAGTGGTAATGACCTCGGTCGGCCGTGCGCGCGAATTGGGTATCGATCCTGCGCGGTGGGTATTCCTGCATGGTTGCGCCGAAGCTAGCGAAAAGCTGTTGGTCACCGAGCGCGTCAATTACTACAGCTCTCCTGCGATGCAGATCAATACCGCCAGAGCATTAGCCATGGCGGGCAAAGAAATGAGTGATATCGACCTCATCGATATTTATTCGTGTTTCCCGTCTGCAGTTGAAGTCGCCTGCGCAGCGTTGGGCATACAGACTGATGATTCTCGGGGATTAACGCTCACTGGTGGCTTGCCGTTCTTCGGCGGTCCCGGAAATAATTATTCGATGCATGCGATTGCGACGCTCGTTTCTTTGCTGCGTGATCGCCGCAAAAATGATTCAACTACCGGGCGAGTGGCATTCGGCATGATCACAGCGAACGGCGGTTATTTGAGCAAACACGCGACGGGCATCTATTCGTCAACCCCTGTTGAAGGTGAATGGCGATGCGAGAACCCTGCGAGTTATCAAGGCGAGATTGACGCCATGTTGAGTCCCCGGTTTACTGAAACGCCCGAAGGCGACGCGAAAGTCGAAACCTATACCGTTATACATGAGCGTGGTGTGCCGGTGCGTGGTATCGTGATCGGCAGACTTATCGAGGATAACGTCCGTTTTATTGCAAATACAGCGAACGATACGGAAACGCTGAGTCGAATGTTAGCCGAAGAAATGCTAGAAAGAGCTGGCAGAGTCACCACAGGCGCAGCTGCTGAAGGCGCTAATCTCTTTCAATTTTCGTAAATCGTTTTTTTAATTCACCCTTGTATTTCACTGTATTGCACTTCCGCCCAACAAAAGAAAACGGAGAGACCATGACTGAGAACGCGACTGAGAACGTGACTAGACGAGTTCAGGCGAAACTAGGATCGGGCTTAGACCCTAAAAGCGAGCCTTCAGACATTCTGGCAGGAAAAGACCTAAGCGGGAAAGTTGCCGTGGTTACAGGGGGCTATTCTGGCATCGGTCTGGAGACGACTCGTGCCCTCGCGCGGGCAGGCGCCAAAGTCTATGTTCCCGTGCGCAACTTTGATAAGGCGGCAGAGACGCTTGGCACAATAGAGATAGGTGAAGTTATTCCCTTACCGATGGACCTCGGTGACTTTGCAAGCGTGCGCCGCTTCGTCGACGAAATGCTTGAGAGCGAAGAGCAGATAGACCTGTTGATCAACAATGCTGGCATCATGGCATGCCCTCAGGCGAAGATCGAGGGCGGGTGGGAATCGCAGTTTGGGATTAATCATTTGGGTCACTTTATTCTGACTAAAGGCTTGTTGCCCGCCTTGCTTGCAGCCGACGCGCCGCGAGTGGTGTGCCTTTCATCGATTGGCCATCGGCGAGGTGGCGTCAATTTTGACGATATAAATTTTGAACAAACTCCTTACGAAAAATGGACGGCTTACGCTCAGGCAAAAACCGCCAACGCCTTATTTGCGCTCGGCCTGGATATGAAATACGCAGATAAAGGTCTGCGCGCTTTCTCTGTGCACCCAGGCGGAATCATGACACCTCTTCAACGTCACTTGGATAATCAAGAGATGGTTGCGCTTGGATGGATTGATGAAAATGGCAATCTTTCAGAGCTCGCCGCCTCGCTTTTTAAATCTACGACGCAGGGGTGTACGACAACGCTGTGGGCGGCGACAAGCGAGATGCTGCAAGGTAAGGGCGGATTGTATTGCGAAGACTGCGATGTCGCTGACTTGGCTGATGAGGCGTCGCCTCGTTACTTTGGTGTTGCGCAGTGGGCGGTTGATCCTGAGCTGGCAAACCAGCTGTGGGAACTAAGCGAATCTGCGACTGCCTAGTAGATTGAATTTTTATCACCTAATCGCCAGCTGAGTGAGAGCTATTCGTTAAAGTAAGGGTCATAGTTAGTAAGCACACATGTTTCTCTTGGTCACACCATCACCGAATGAGGTAACTAGATGACTACCGCCAGCACGAATGCTCGACTCCCCCGCGTTGCGATCAATGGCTTCGGCCGAATTGGCCGCACTATTATGCGTATCGCGAAGCTACGCGGCCACTACGATGTCGTCGCTGTGAACGATTTAGCGAGCCCCGAACAATTAGCCTACGCGTTTAAATATGACAGCACGCATGGCATCTTTCCTGGCGAGGTTAGTGTCACCGGCGACCGTATGGAAATTAACGGCGATCCGTTTAGCGTGTTAAGCGAACGCGACCCTGCCAAATTGCCGTGGCGCGAACTCGGCGTAGACTATGTCATCGAGAGCTCCGGTGT
>LICD01000088.1 GCA_001438145.1 OM182 bacterium BACL3 MAG-120619-bin3
CTTACTACGACTACACCACGCACAGCGTCCGTTTCGATGAAATGCTCGACTGCCTCAAAACTGTGCCTAAGGGTGACATCGTTCTGCTCCACGGCTGCTGTCATAACCCCTGCGGCGCCGACCTCACTCTTGCTCAGTGGCAGGCGGTGCGCGACGTAGCCCTCGTACAGGGCTTCACTGTCTTTATTGACCTCGCCTATCAGGGCCTCGGCGATGGCCTCGAAGAGGACATGGTCGGCACACGCCTCATGGCTGAGTCCTTGCCAGAACTCGTCTTGGTAAGTTCGTGCTCAAAGAACTTTGGTCTCTACCGCGAGCGTACGGGCGCCATGACGTTGATTTGCGAAACCGACACGCAGACAGCGACTGCAACAACCTTAATCGCCGCCTCAGCGCGCGCCATGTACTCGATGCCACCCGATCACGGCGCCGAAGTCGTGCAGCTTATTCTCAACAACCCTGCCCTTCGCAGCGAGTGGGATGCTGAGCTCACAGGAATGCGCGATCGCATCAATGGTTTACGCGCAAAGCTGGTAGAACAAACGCGCAAGGCCGGCATCGACCGCGACTTTGGTTTTATTCAGAACGAGAAGGGGATGTTTTCTTTCTTAGGAGTCAATGTCGAGCAAGTACAGACGCTCGTGCGCGACTACAGCATCTATCTTGTCGACTCGAGCCGCATCAATGTCGCTGGAATAAACGACGCCAATGTTGAATACCTAGCCGACAGCCTCGCAGCTGTAATTAAAGCCTAGTTCGACATTGATTGCACAGGTCATTAAAAAAGGCCTGTGCAATCGCTTCGCCTCGCGCGATTACTTCCGCGTTTTAAGCGCCGGTGCAACGCTTGCCGCAAACTCTCTGAGCAGCGACTCAGTCGTCACCCAATCGATACACGCATCGGTAATCGATACGCCCGGTTTTAAGTCGGTCAGATCATCAGGTATCGGCTGATTGCCCGCCTCGAGATTACTCTCGAGCATCACCCCAATTATCGACTTATTGCCTTCGGCAATCTGCTCGGCAATATCGCGCAGCACCGGTATCTGATTTTGCGGATCCTTGCGAGAATTGCCGTGACTGCAGTCGATCATGAGATTATCAACCAACCCCGCCTTTTGCAGCTCGGTCTCGCAAGCCGCGACACTTTCGCGATCGTAATTGGGCTCTTTTCCGCCGCGCAGAATCACGTGGCAGTGAGGGTTACCGTCTGTGCGGAAATGCGCCACCTTGCCTTCGTCGGTAACACTGATAAAACTGTTATTAGCCGCCGCCGATCGGATCGCGTTGACTGCGACCGTGAGGCTGCCATCAATATTGTTCTTAAAACCTACTGCCGAAGAAATGCCGCTTGCAAGTTTACGGTGTGTCGGAGACTCCGTAGTGCGCGCGCCAACAGCTGTCCACGTAACGAGGTCTTGTAAATACTGCGGGGTGATCAGGTCTAGCGCTTCGATACCGATCGGTAAGCCAATGTCTGCGATGTCGAGCATAAGTCTGCGGCCGATTTTCAAGCCGTGATCGATACGATGGCTGCCGTCCAGATGAGGGTCATAGATCAGCCCTTCCCAGCCAACCGAGGTGCGCGGCTTCTCGAAATAGACGCGCATGACAATGAGTAGACTGCCTGCCAATTCATCGGCGATTGGCTTGAGCTTGCGCGCGTAGGCCAGCGCCTCTTCAGGATTATGTATCGAGCACGGCCCGACCACCACGATGAGACGCGGATCTTCACGATCCAATACGGCCTTCACAGCGCGATGCCCCGCAAGCACGGTCTCAAGCGCAGCACCCTCGAGTACCAGCTCTGCCTTGAGCTGCTGAGGCGTCACAAGCTCCTCGTGTCGAATGATGTGCAAGTCGTCTATTTCCTTAACGCGTTCAACCATGTTGGTATTCTCAATTTTTCGGCGAGGCGCAATTATGCGCGAACTCAACGGCGAACTCAAAGAGGCTAAGAATCGAAGTCTATCTTCCTCGGAGGCGCATACACTCCCCCTAGGCCAGTGTTTACAGTTGGCGGCGCATTCTGTACCTTTGCGCTGCTCGAATTCGGCATGTTCAGTGTCGACATCGCGGCGCTAATCTCACTGTCCTTAGCGGACAGAAAAGCCACCTAACAAGGAACCTTAGAATGCCTAAAGCCAGCGAACTGAAACGCGGAATGATCGTCGACATTGAAGGCATTCCCCATGTCGTTAGGCAATTCGAAAGCAAAAGCCCCTCCTCCCGCGGTGCAACCACCCTCTATAAAGTGCGCTTTAACAATCTCAAGACACGCCAGAAGCTCGACCTGTCACTGAAAGGTGATGACCATTTAAAAGAGGCCGACTGTCAGCGC
The DNA here is from genome assembly GCA_001438145.1 of OM182 bacterium BACL3 MAG-120619-bin3. GTDB lineage: Bacteria > Pseudomonadota > Gammaproteobacteria > Pseudomonadales > Pseudohongiellaceae > UBA9145. Next base: position 2,342 of record LICD01000088.1, read on the forward strand.
GTCCGCGTTCAGTATTCTTACAAAGACGGCGAAAGTTTTGTTTTTATGAATCTTGAAGACTACAGCCAATACACGGTCGATGCCGATTCACTCGAAGGTCAGAGCGAGTATTTAGTCGAACAGCAAGAAGACATCGTCGCGCTATTAATGGATGGGTTGCCATTAGGTATCGAATTACCGCAGTCGGTAAACCTGGTCGTAGAGGACACCCCTCCGGCTGTAACAGGCTCGTCGGCCACCAATCGCAGCAAGACTGCGCGGCTGTCGACGGGGCTCGAGGTTCAGGTGCCCGAATACCTGTCAGTGGGCGAGACGATTAAGGTAAACACCGTCACTGGCAAATTCATGTCGCGCGCCTAAACGCTGTCACCCGCTGGCGCGCCGCAGCGCCAGCAGACTGCGAACACGCTCTCAACAAGCTCATGGCAATCGCCACACTCCCAGTCATCACTGTGCGCCGGCGCGCTGCGAATTTCTTTAATCAGGGCCTCTGCCGCGGCCGAATTACCCTCGCTTACCCACACCTCAGGCAACGATTCCAATACTGGTATTTCGCCGGTCGCACCAAACAGCGTCTCGTTACGCAGCTGGGCTGTGATGCCATGCTGGTCTAACACATTGCGAATATGCCATGCCTCAGCCGGGGTGTCCCCGATGTAAACCCGCCGAGTAAAGCGCGATGACATTAGCGGTAAACCTCGCGCCAACGTAGGCCCGCCGCAAACAAAATTCCAACATAGAGCGCTATGCCAACGCAGACTAAAATCGCCATTTCGAGAATCTGTTCGCCAACACTCCAGCTCAGCCATTGAGCCCATTCCCCTGCCCTAAAATAGAGAAACAGCCCCATGCAGGTATTCGCGAGCAACAGCCGCAGCCCCCAAACTCCCCAGCCGCCGGCGAAGCTAAACGCGCCCTCTCTAATTAGTCCGCGTAAGAGCAGCCCGGCATTCACGCAGGCGGCAATACTCGTGGCTGTTGCCAAACCTACATGGCCATAGCCCTGCCAATAAAAAACGACATTGAGCACCATGTTCACCGCCATTGCGATCACACCAATGCGCACGGGCGTTCGCGTGTCTTGTCGTGCATAAAAGCCCGGCGCGAAAATTTTGACTGACATAAAACCAAGCAGCCCCAAAGCATAAGCCTGGAGACTAGCCGATGCTTGCTGCACATCGACTACAGTAAAGTTTTCATTAAAAAACAGCGTAATAAGCAGCGGTTTTGCGAGTAATACCAAGGCTAGCGTTGCAGGCAATGCAACAAGGAAAACAAGCCGCAGCGCCCAATCGATAGTGTCACTAAACTGCTCTGGAGACTTGTCAGCGTGGGAGCGTGAAAGGCTTGGCAGCACCACAATCGCGAGAGCGACACCGAATATACCGAGTGGTAACTCCATCAAGCGGTCCGAAAAATACAACCACGAGACGCTGCCTGTAACCAGCAGCGACGCAATAAATGAGTCGAGCAACAAATTGATCTGATTGACCGATACACCAAAAAGCGCAGGTAGCATCAGTTTTTTGATCCGCGCAACACCCTCGTGACCCGGGCTATGCTTGGGGACCGGCAAAAGGCGCATCTGCAGCAAAAACGGCAACTGAAATAGGAGCTGCGCGATGCCTGCGATGAGCACGCCCCACGCGAGCGCCAGTTCTGGCGTATGCAGGTAAGGTGCGAGCAAAAAGGCACTGCCAATCAAGCAAATATTGAGAAGCGCAGGCGTTACTGCGGGCGCCGCGAAGCGCCCGTAACTATTGAGTACCGCACCGCAAAGGGCGGTTAGCGAAATCAGCAGAAGGTAGGGAAAGGTTATTCGCAGCATCTCCACAAACAGGTCGAACTTCGCAGGGTTGTCTGTGAATCCGTAGGCAATTGGTACAGCGATGAGGGGCGCAGCAACCATGACCACAACACTAATCACCGTCAGCAGCCCACCCAGGCTCGCAGCGACCGCCGCGATTAGCTCACGGACATCATCGTGACTCCTTAGGCTGCGGTATTCGGAGAGCACCGGCACAAAGGCCTGATTGAACGCGCCCTCGGCAAAAAGTCTGCGCAGGAAATTGGGAATTTTATTGGCGAGGAAAAAGACATCCGAGGCATCACTTGCACCAAACAAGCGCGCGATAACGATATCACGCGCCAGACCGAGAAAGCGCGAGACGAGAGTCATCGACCCGGTGATGCCGCTTGCTCCGAGAAGGCTTGGGTCCTTATCCGGAGGCCTTTCGACATTTCCCTGCTGCGGGGAGGCCTGTTCTTGGTTGTGTGTCATGTGTCGGTATTTTCTCTGGGCAGACGCCATCTGCGGTCCGCTGCGAGGACATTGGGCTGAGCTTGCCAAGCTTATCGGATCGAGTTGGTGATAACTACAGCGATTTCGTGACGATTCAATAGCCTAAATAGGCGCAACTCTGCCTCAAATCGCAAGCGGCGCGGCCGGCGCACCGCGAGCAACGCTTGACAATAAGCCCCCTAGGCGGCATAGTGTCGCGCTCTTAAATTAGGGCGTCATTCAACCAGATCGACCCTAAGGTTAGGCGCTGCTTGCGAGCTTATTTTGGCTACGCTTGGAAAGTGTCCCGACAGAAACCAGACACAAAAAACTCGCTACATAAATATTTTCTGAAGTTAAAACAGATACTTGAAAAACCAAGGAGTCACAATTGGCTAATTCAGCACAAGCCCGTAAGCGCGCTAAGCAAAGCGAAGTCCGTCGCCGTCACAACGCGTCATTCCGTTCAATGGTTCGTACTTACATTAAGAAAGTCGACGCAGCCATCATCGGAGGCGACCACGCCGCAGCAACAACCGCTTACAACACGGCAGTGCCTGTACTCGACCGCATGGCCGACCGTGGCATCATCCATAAGAACAAGGCCGCTCGCCACAAGAGCCGTCTGAATACTGCTATTAAGGCGCTTCAAGCCTAATAAACGTCACAGCCTCTGTATTAGGGTCTCGTGGTTAAGGCAGTAAAAACGAAGAAGCCGGCGCTAAGCCGGCTTTTTTGTTGTCTCGATTTTTATCCTGACGTATCCGCAGCTAAGTGTTCAGGTTAGTTGCCGCGGCCGGAACTGACCGCCGTGAACGCTAAGTTTCTGAGAGAATCAGGTTATCACGATGAATAATTTCATCGTCTCCTGCATACCCCAACAGCTCGACAATCCTCTCACTGCTCTTTCCCATCAGTCTTTCGACCTCGGCGGCGCTGTAGTTGCTGAGACCGCGCGCCACTTCTCGGCCTTCTCCATCTAAACAAACGATTACTTCGCCGCGATTAAAGGCACCAGCCACCCCGACGATTCCCACGGCGAGAAGGCTTTTGCCCGCCTCTTTGAGAACACGCACAGCACCTGCATCGAGAACGACCTCTCCCTGCGTACTTAGCTGACTTGCCAACCATTGCTTGCGTGCGCCCACAGGCTCACTGTCGGCTTCCAGAAGCGTTCCTAAATCTTCGCCGCGACTTAGCCTGCCTAGAATCTCGGCTTCGCGGCCATTAGCGATAATGGTGTTAGTGCCCGAACGTGCCGCGAGCCGTGCCGCAGAGAGCTTAGTGCGCATTCCTCCGCGCCCCAAGCTGCCGCCGCCGCCTGCCATCGCCGTAAGACTTGGATCGAGTGCAGAGCCAACAGAGATAAGTTGGGCACTTTTGTCGAATCGAGGATCGGCGCTATAGAGGCCGTCCTGATCTGTCAGCAAGACCATGGCATCGGCATTAATAAGATTCGCCACCAAGCCTGCGAGCGTGTCGTTGTCGCCTAGGCAAATTTCGGCGGTCGCTACCGTGTCGTTTTCGTTAACGACCGGCACCACACCCAGATCAAGCAGGGTGGTTAGCGTCGAGCGTGCATTGAGATACCGCGTGCGGTCTGAGAGGTCTTCGTGGGTAAGTAAAATCTGCGCCGCACGCACGTCATGACGGTTGAAACAGCTTTCGTAGGCCTGAATCAACCCCATCTGACCTACTGCAGCGGCCGCCTGCTGCAAATTGACCTGAGTTGGTCGTTTGCTAAGACCAAGGCGCGAAACACCCTCTGCGACCGCGCCTGAGGACACCAGTACCACCTGAATACCTTGCGCTCGCATAGCCACGAGCTGCTCGGCCCAGGTTTCGATCGCTGCGAGATCTAGCCCGCGCCCGTCGTTTGTTACCAAGGAGCTGCCAACTTTCACGACCCAACGTTTCGCCTGGCGTATCTTGTCTCTCATTAAAGGTCTCTCTTCGCCGCAGCCAAGGTCACTATCAGGCGCTCATAAAACAACCTGCTAGTCTTCGTCATCCCAATCGTCCCAGTCGTCATCGAAATCATCTAAATCAGCATCGGCTTGCTCGCGCAACGCACGTCGTGCCGCTTTGCTACTTTCGATGGTACGGCGAATTTCGAATGCCATTTCGGCCTCGAGTGCCTGCTGCGCCTCGGCATACTCTTCATCGTTAAGCAGCTTTTCTCGATGCAGGATTATTTCATCCATCAGTGCATTACACAGCTCATCGCAGCCATGGCCGTTAATGCCGGAAATCTCGTAAATCTTCCCTTCCCAGCTTAGCGCCTCGCGTATTCTCGTCTTTATCTCTGCCAGAGCTTCAGGCTCGATAATGTCGATTTTATTCAGTACCAGCCAACGGTCTTTCGCCGCGAGCGTTGGGCTAAACTTAGCGAGCTCGGCCGCAATTTTTACCGCAGTCTCCACGGGGTCTTCCTGATCCATCGGCAGCACATCAACGAGATGCAGCAGCAGACGCGTGCGCGAGAGATGCTTAAGGAATCTAAAGCCCAGCCCTGCTCCTTCGGAGGCACCTTCTATTAAGCCAGGTATATCGGCCATCACGAAGCTACGCTCCATACCCAGACTCACAACGCCGAGATTGGGTACAAGCGTCGTAAACGGGTAATTGGCAACCTTCGGTGTCGCCGCAGAGACAGCACGAATGAGCGTCGACTTACCCGCGTTGGGCAGCCCCAAAAGCCCCACATCGGCGACAAGACGCAGCTGCAATTGCAGCTTACGCACCTCACCAGGCGTACCCTTGGTCGTTTTGCGTGGCGCGCGGTTCGTGCTCGACTTGAATCGTGTGTTGCCCAAACCGTGAAAGCCGCCCTTCGCAACCATAACCGGCTCATCTGCAAGCTTAAGATCAGCAATAAGCTCTTCGGTATCAACATCGATAACAGTCGTGCCAACAGGCACTTTCACAATCAGGTCATCGCCGCCGCGACCTGTGCAGTTGCGGCTCTGACCAGCTTGGCCAGCCTGCGCGCGGTAACGAGGCTGAAAGCGGAAGTCGACAAGCGTATTCAAGCTTGCGTCTGCCTGCAGGAACACGCTGCCACCGTGGCCGCCATCGCCACCGTCGGGCCCGCCCCGCTCTATATATTTTTCGCGCCTAAAACTCAGCGCGCCACTGCCGCCGCGTCCAGCCTCAGCTACGATTTCTGCTTCATCTACGAATTTCATTTTTTCGCCCGATACAAAAAAGCCCCGTCCGGTGACGAGGCTCTTTAGGTTATCTCGCTTAGTCCGCTAGGACTGCGAAATCTTAAACCGCTTCGATAGTAACGAATTTGCGGTTATGTGGTCCTTTCACTATGAACTTGACCACGCCGTCAGCCTTCGCGAAGAGCGTGTGGTCTTTACCACAACCTACGTTCTCTCCTGGATGGAAACGTGTACCGCGCTGACGCACGATAATGTTACCAGCACGGGCTGCTTGGCCGCCGAAGAGCTTCACGCCGAGGCGTTTGGATATGGAATCGCGGCCGTTATTAGTACTACCGCCTGCTTTCTTATGCGCCATGACTTAACTCCTACTTAACCTTTAATACCAGTGATCTTCACTTCCGTGAACCACTGCCTGTGTCCCTGCTGCTTGCGGAAATGCTTGCGGCGGTTGAACTTGATGATCTGAACTTTCTTCGCACGGCCTTGCGCGAGAACCTCAGCAGTAACCTGACCGCCTTCGACATAGGGTGCGCCAATCTTTACAGATTCGCCTTCGCCTACCATCAGAACCTTGTCGAACTGAATGACTTCGCCTGTGGCGACTTCCAGTTTTTCAAGCTTCAGCGTTTCGCCTTCCTTGACCCTGTGCTGCTTTCCGCCACTAACTATTACCGCGTACATATTACTCTCCGAAACCGCTACGAATGGACATTGGACCCATTCCATATAGGGGCG
>LICD01000089.1 GCA_001438145.1 OM182 bacterium BACL3 MAG-120619-bin3
AGAATAAAGTTAAGCGCCGCGCTTGCCTTGACGCAGTCCTCAGCAATGACTTTCTCAAACGCATCGCTACTAGACTCGAACGCAGTAATAAGCGATTGCATGGCCGTCGCCATCCCATGAATTGTAGGCTGCGCATGCGGGCCTGGGCCCGATTCAACACCGGCAGGTCGTCCTTGTGCTGCATACGCGAGTAAAAATTCGTAGCCTGCTTCGATAGTCTCGATCGCGCTTTCTAATGTGTTTTTGTCGGTCACTTTATGCCTCTCAACTACTTTCTGTGGTGTCACTATTAAATGGGGCCAGACCCTCGTTGCTTGCGCAGGAAGAGCTGACCCCGTTTTGTCTCATTAACTTGCGCGCAGTCGATAGACTAGCGCGAGTCGTTTAATCGGCTTGCTTAGGCGACCATAGGTTTGGATCGTGGTTCGCCTTCATCTCATCTTCTGAAATCCAACCCTTAAACATCGACCGCGTATAGAAGAGTTTTTCGGGACGAATAGCGAAGTAGATATGCGTTGCCGCAAGGGCAACGAGCGCTAACGTAGAAAGCCCATGCAACAAAAACACGAGGCCAAGCTGGCTCTCGGGCATGCTGTTAGTGCGCTCCCAAAACGGCGAGTCGATTTGCAGGAACATGAGCAGGCCCGTAGCGATAACGGTCATCACAACAACGGTGACAGCCCAGTGCATGCCTTTCTGTTCGAAAGAATATTTGCCCGGAAGACGCGTAGAATCGAAAGGCTCTGCGAAGTCGCGTGGACCCAGAATCATCGACTTAAAGTCTTGCCAGAATAAAGAGCGAACAATATGAACGACGGTGATAAAGCTCAATAGTAAGCCGGCCATCCAGTGCCAATTCAGCCAGGCAAATCGCAGCCCAACAATTGGCGCGATCCCTGTGAGGATCAAAGCGAAAATTGACAGCGCCATAACCCAGTGAAACCAACGGTCAATAGACTCATGGCGCACGACGCGTTTGCCTTCGCCCGAAGGCATGTCCATCTTTTTATTGGCCAACACTGCCATCACGGTTGCGTGCGCGGCTAAAAGCACGAGCACCGCAACGGCCACAACCCAGAGTAGATCCCATGAAACGCCGAGTATGACTTCCTCACCCCAGACGTCGCGTTTATAGCGGACTATTTCTCCCACCTTGCACCTCTCAAAGTTTATTCTTTTTAGTTAGCTTAACGAAGCGGCGCCTCCTAAGAAGCGGCGCCTTCGGGTAAATAGAAGGTACCTACCTGTTCGTCAAGCCGCGCTGTTCTCGATCGAGGAATGTCGCTCTCGTTTTCCGCTGCAAAGGCGGCAAAACAACAGTCGCACTCCTTCTTTAATCCCTAGATTTTACTGTTCTACAACTGCGAGTCGGTTTTTGCGTTTAAGCCCTGACGGCGGTGATAGCCGCACAAGGCTTAAATCGCGCAAGACGACTAGCCGCGCACCGCGCGCTTAACCAAATTCTCGATCAGTGGAATCTTGAAATGATTGTAGTTAAGTGGCTCTGCGCCTTCAGATGCAATGGCAGCAACTTGTTCGGCCAATTGCTCCGAGCGCTGCTGGCCGCGTAACGCATTCTCAACATCGTCGAGTCGACGCGGCACACATTCGACGGCGCCGCACGCAATGCGCGAATCTTCGATCACGCCGTTCGACACTTTCATCGCTGCCGAGATGCTGACGAGCGCGAAATCCCACACGTTGCGATCTGCGACTTTCTCGAAATAGTACTCAGCGTTCGCCCACTCATTAGGGAGACGCACGGCGGTGAGGATCTCACCCTCTTCGAGAGAAGTCATGCTCGTGATATTCACGTCGGGGCCAACAAAGAAGTCTTGCGCTGACACAAGGCGCTGACCTTTTGCGCTCGTGATAACCATTGTAGCGTCGAGCGCAACCAAGGCAGGCGCAGTATCCGAGGGGCTTACCGCGACACAGCGGCTAGCACCAAAGATGGCGTGTTCTCGGTTTAAGCCTTCGGGCGAATCCGCGTAGCAGATGTTGCCGCCGGCACGGTAGCAGTCGAGACCACGGCGGTAATACCAGCAGCGCGCATCCTGAGCGAGGTTGCCCGCGAGGGTTCCCACATTGCGGATTTGCGGGCTAGCAACAACGCCAGCGGCTTTCGCGAGTAGAGCGAATTTTTCTTTAACCAACGGGTTCTTCGAAATTTCGGTCAGCGTAGTCACTGCGCCGATTTCGATTCCATCGCTAGTTTCTTTAATGCCTTTCCAGGCGTCGACCTGAGTCAACTCGATCATGGCACTCGCGGTTTTGTTTCGGTCTTTTAACCAACCGTAAGTGTCCTGACCACCGCCGAGCAACCATCCGTCTTTGCCAAGGCTTGCAGCCAAGGCGAGCGCGTTAGCTTCGTCGGTAGGCTGATAGAGCTCAATGTCGAGCATTACGTCATGTGATGTGGCTACCATATCAACCTCGGAAGTTGTTTTGAGCCAGAGGAACGGCTTCAGACGTTACCCCTGCTACGTGGTTAATGATCATGTCTGCTGTAACTGGCGCGGCGCTAAACAGGTGGCCATCGAGCGAGTCGCTAATTGCAGAGGCAAGTGCCGCTGCCACTGCGCCCATCGCAGGCTCACCGATACCGCGCGCACCGACAGGGTTTTCGGGATCCGGAAGATCAACCCAGCCGGTTTTAATCTTAGCCGGTGTGTCCATCATTGTTGGGATCTTGCTCTGCCAATAACCCGTGCTTGCTGGGAGTCCGTTTTGCGGGTCATAAAGATGACGTTCATAACCTGCAAGACCGATGCCCCAAACTGCGCCACCGACCAACTGGTTTTTCAAACCCTGTGGGTGAACGACCGTTCCGCAATCGCCTATCGTGACCATTTCAACGATATCGTATTTGCCTGTTTCAATGTCCATCTCGATCTCTGTGAAGGTCACAGTGAATCCAGGAGGATTATTGTTGTGAGGCGTATCGTGATAGATACCCATAAGCGATTCGCCAGCGAGGCGATTCACAGAAATCTTAGTGAAATCGTTAAGCTCTTCGGGAAGATCTGAGGCACCGGTAAACTTACCACCGAGTGCAATTCCCTTTTGCGCAATTTCAGCAAAGGTCATTCCTTCGCTTGGCGCTGCAGTCTTAAACACACGTTCGTCTGCGAAGTCGTAGTCGGCTGCATCACCGCCTAACTCCATGGCTGCGAGTTCCTTCATCTTATTGAGAAGGTCCATCGCTGCGCCGTAGTTTGTACGCGTGTTAGTAAATATCGAGTTACTGCCATCTTGCGGAGAAGTGATCGGCAGGTGGCGGTCGGTACGACCCGTAACGATATCAACGTGCTCCCAAGGCATTTGCAATACTTCTGCGGCCGCACGCGAAGTCGATGCGTACGAGTAAGTACCGAGGTTACCAACACCGTTATGCACTTTCAGGCGACCGTCTGCGGTGAGGCGAACGATACCGTCCATGCCGCTACGGCCCGCATCGTGATAGCCCTGACCGATTCCAATACCAGTAACCTTCGTGCCGTTACGCTTGCGCGAACGCGCCATGCGCTCTTCAAGGTTAAACTGTTCGGCGCCCATTTTAAGGGCCTCTGGCATGTAAGCACTGGTAAACGGAATCTGCCGTGCGCCACCCACATCGCCATTTTGTGGCGTGTTGATCTGACGAATCTTCAGGCGATCGATGCCGAGTTCCTCGGCCGCTTTGTCGAGGATTGGCGCGATAATCGCGGCAATCTGATTCTGGCCTGGTCCACGCTGCGCGCCACGGTGCCCGGTATTACTCCCGATAGACGTGCCGCGGAAACGAACTGCTTCGGTCTGATAAAGGATAGAGATACAGTCGGCCGCTGAGTAGGCATCGCCGCCGCCGCCTTTACCGCCATTGTCGGAAATAATGTAGAGGTCTGCCGCCGCCATCGTGCCGTCGGCTTTAAATCCACACTTGATCCAACCTTGGAAGCCCTGACGCGCGCCACCGATTGCCGTTTCTTCGTCGCGCGTTACGCGCATCATGACGGGACGGTTAATCTTCTGCGACATTTTCGCAGGGATCGCCATACTGGGAATGCTGTTTGCGCGGGCGCGCTGACCGAATCCGCCGCCTGTCGCTTCGTTAATAAATACAAAGTCTTCTTGCGGAACACCAACGATGCTCGCCATGCCATCGGCGAGAGCCGACAGTGACTGCGACGTACCGTGGAGATACAGCTTGCCGTTTTCCCAATAAGCCATGGCGCTGCGAGGCTCCATTGACTGGTGTGGATAGCCCGCTGTTGTGAAAGCAGTCTCGTAAACAAATGCAGACTCACCGAGTGCTGCATCAAGATCGCCGTACGCGAAAGTCTGCTGCGGCTCGGCTGTCGGCTCGTTGCCCGCACGGAAGCTAGCCACCTGATCGGCGCTCCACTTCTCAGAGGCAAAGCCCTGGCGGAAGACGTAAGTATTGCCACCGTTGTAAGCATCGGGGCCGCCTTCGGCAAGGCTGTCGAGCGGGTCTAATACGAATGGAAGACGCTCGAACGTCACAGAGATCTTGCTAATTGCAGTCTCTGCCGTCTTTTCGTCGATTGCAGCTAACGCAAGAATCGGCTCGCCGACTAGCGTGGGCTCGTTTGTAAGCACCTTAAGACCAGTGCTCTGCGGCTCGCCGTCGGGATAGACATCGTCTGCCGTGAGAAGGCCAAAAACACCGTCCATCGCCAGTGCTTCAGTCGCGTCAATGTTGACGACGCGCGCATGGGGAATCGGGCTCGTTAATAGGCGCGCATAGACCATGCCTTCGCGCGTGTAATCTTCGGCATATTTGATGCGACCGGTGACTTTACCGTTAACATCTGGTGGCACGAAGTCTTTACCAATGTGCATATAAGCCATGTTGATTATCCTATTTGCGCGGCGCGCATTACGCCATCGAGGTAAGAGTCATAAGAACCACAGCGGCAGATATTGCCCGACAGTCCCTGCCGCGCTTCTTCACGCGTCGGATTTGGGTTCTCGCGGAGTAGCCCTACAGCGGCCATGATCTGGCCAGGCGTGCAGTAACCACATTGCGGCGCCAGCTCTTCAACGAAGGCCTGCTGCACAGGGTGCAACGTGCCATCGGCAGACTCGAGGCCTTCGACTGTTTCGACGCGCCCGTTTTTAACCGAGTGGGTTAGAACCGAGCAGGCATAGGTCGACACGTCGTCGACAAGCACAGTGCAAGCGCCGCACTCGCCGCGATTACAGCCAAGTTTAGTGCCAGTAAGGCCGAGCTTGTAACGCAGTGTCGACGCTAGCGTCTCCTGCGGCGCTACGTCGACTGTGCGCACTTGACCATTGATGTTGATGCGGATCATACGTTCGACCGCGCCGGCGGGCCTCGCGGCACCATTCGCTGCAACCCAGACGCCAGTCGTGGTTGCCGCTGCGCCAGAGGCGATTACGCCCTTGATAAAGCGTCTACGGGTTAGGTTTAGGTTCACGGGTTACATTCGCCTCCGTTGTTGGGAATGAGAGTTGCATCGCCGAAAGTCTGTTAGGCGCCGGTTGATGCAAGCGAGTCGAAACACCTGCCTTTAAGAGGCGTAGCTTCGCACAAGCATAGTAAATACGACGTTAGAGAGTAATCCACCCTTTGTGTTTTATCAAGCGAGCAAAGCGTGTATCTCTCATTGGGCAAATCGCAGAGCAAGTGAAAAACTGTTAGCCGCGTGACGTCAGTTTTTCAAAAAATTTTGCGACACAAACTGTGACATTTGAGGTTGAAAATTCGTCGCCTCCTGCCAGAATTTTGTCACTAATTACAAGACGGTATTCGACTACTGACAAACCCTTGTCAGTTTACTTTGCACAAGCGGTTTCCGCGCAGCCGAATTCTTGACAATAGTTAGTGCAATGGTATTGTTGTCGACCGTTTCCGTGCTGCTCACCAAGCACGCGACCGTGCAAACAGGGACGCTGCAGGCTGCACAAAATGCCGTAGCAGCACGAATTAGACGACCTACCTTGCGTCAGTTCGACACCTAGTTGAGGCCGCAAAACAAGCTGCAGAATAAGCATAGTTGGCTCAAATTATCCGATTCACTCGCGTGTCGGACGCTTGAGCTTCGATGTAAGAAACGCGCTCATTGCGACACTGCTGTGGAAAACACAGGCGGCGTGCAAGCGATGTTAAGTGCAAGAATTTTGAGAGATGTAACCATGAGCAATGACAACCGAGTGCCCTTAAAGTTTGGCTTTCCCCCTAAGCAGGGTCTGTACGATCCTGCCCAAGAGAAGGACTCCTGTGGCGTTGGCTTCGTCGCCAATATAAAAGGCAAGCCAAGCCATCAAATAATGCTCGATGCGTATCATCTCAACTCACGCATGGACCATCGCGGCGGTTGCGGTTTCGAAGCCAACACGGGCGACGGCGCGGGCATACTCATGGCGCTACCACACAGCTTCTTCAGCGAGATCGCCGCCAAGTCGTTTGGCGTGACGCTTCCCGCAGCGGGCCAATACGCTGTGGGTAATATTTTCCTGCCTCAGGTCGATGCCGAGCGTGAGATTTGCCGCACGACAATCAACCGCATTATCAGCGAGGAAGGCCAGACGTTACTGGGCTGGCGCGACGTCCCCATCGACGCGGTTGGCGCCGACGTCGGACCCGCAGCGCTCGCAGCACAGCCGCGTATTGAGCAGCTATTTATAGGCGCTGCCGAAGGCCTTAGCCAAGAAGAGTTCGAGCGCAAGCTGTACGTGATCCGTAAGCGCTTCTCACACATGCTGCGCGGCGACACGAGCCTCACCGAAGCCAAACAGCTCTATGCCTGCAGCCTCTCGACCAAAGTCATTGTCTATAAAGGTATGCTCACGCCGGGTCAGCTGTTTCCTTTCTATAAGGATTTGATGAGCCCTAAGTTTGAAACGCATCTAGCGATGGTTCACTCGCGCTTCAGCACCAACACCTTCCCATCGTGGGATCGCGCGCAGCCAAACCGCTTCATGAGCCACAACGGCGAGATCAACACCCTGCGCGGCAACGTAAACGCAATGGTCGCCCGTCAGGGCACGGCGAAAACCGACGTTTTTGGCGACAAGCTTGAATCGTTGTTCCCTGTTATCGACGCAGACTGCAGCGACTCGGGCAGCTTCGATGCCGTCCTAGAGTTTATGCTCATGTCGGGTCGCTCACTGCAAGAATCTGTCATGATGATGATCCCCGAGGCGTGGCAATCAGACGCCAACATGGATCAGCAGAAGCGCGACTTCTACGAATTCAACTCGGCCATTATGGAACCCTGGGACGGCCCCGCCTCGATCGTGTTCTCGGACGGTCATTACATTGGCGCCGTGCTCGACCGCAATGGCCTGCGACCTAGCCGCTATTACGTGACCAAAGACGACAAGGTAATCATGGCTTCAGAGGTTGGTGTGGTTCACGTTGACCCCGCTAACGTGTTGCTAAAAGGCCGTCTACAGCCGGGCAAAATGTTTCTCATCGACTTCGAACAGGGCCGCCTGATTCCTGACGAGGAACTCAAGCAGACAATCAGCGCCAAACGCCCCTATGGCGACTGGCTCGCCGAACAGAAAGTCACGCTAGCCGATATCGCGAAAAGCGACAATGTGTTGTCGTTAGAGGACGCCGAGGGCGAAGATGCCTTGCTGCGTCGTATGCAGGCGTTTGGCTACACCACCGAAACCATGCAGTTCATGCTCATTCCTCTCGTCACTGAGGCGCGTGATCCGCTGGGATCCATGGGTAATGACTCGGCGCTTGCCTGTTTGTCAGACAAACCGCGCATGATTTACGACTACTTTAAGCAGCTGTTCGCGCAGGTCACTAATCCGCCAATCGACTCGATTCGCGAAGAGGTGGTGATGTCGCTCGAATGCTTTATTGGCCCCGAAGGCAATATGCTCGACACAGCGCCGGAGCAGGCACATCGCCTGAGCCTGAGCCACCCTATTCTGTCTAATAAAGAACTCGCCGACATTCGTGATTTAGAGACGCACGGGATGAGCTCGAAGACAATCGACATTACCTTCGACACAGACTCAGCGAGCGGCTATCTCGATGCGCTCGACCGCGCCTGTGCCGAAGCCGAGCAGGCCATCGCCGACGGCTTCTCGTTCGTTGTGCTGTCAGACCGCGCAATGTCATCGCAGCGAATGGCGATAAGCGCGCTTATTGCCTGTGGCGCTGTACACCACCATCTGGTCGCCGCACGCAAGCGCTCGCAGATCGGCATCGTGATCGAAACAGGCGAGGCGCGCGAGGTTCACCACTTCTGCCTCTTAACGGGCTACGGCGCAGACGCAGTAAACCCTTACCTCGCCTTCGAGTCTCTGTGGCAAGCGAGCAAGGAAGGCTTGGTATCGAGCAACGCCGAAAGCGAGGAAGCGCTCGTTTATGGCTATAAGAAGAGTGTCGCCAAGGGCATGCTCAAAGTGATGGCGAAAATGGGCATCTCGACGCTGCAATCGTATAAAGGCGCACAGATATTCGAAGCAGTTGGCATCGCCGACGAAATCGTCAATCGCTGTTTCGTT
>LICD01000090.1 GCA_001438145.1 OM182 bacterium BACL3 MAG-120619-bin3
GGATGATTTGGGACTACTCGCCTCAAAAACTAAAGGAGACATTTGCAGTATAGCTTTCAGTTAGTGAGCTGAACAAGCCATAAGGTTTTCCTCCTTCCTGCGCTGCTCCGGTGAAACCCTCTGGAGCTATGACCCAGTGTTGTATGTGGATGGCCGACCCGCTGTGCATGGCTTCATGACTCGTGGGCTGGCCTACTGGACCGATGGTGAACAGGAGCGACTACTATTGAATTCACTGTCGCTTTGTTTTCTCAATAGACTCCCGTACCCATAGCTTATATGCTGGAAATCTCTGGCGATAAAATAGGGGATGCCCTGCATGAATAAAAAATCAAACCGTCCTGATCAACTGACCTCTGATTCCCGTCGCGGATTTCTCAAAAAATCCGGAGCTGCCTCAGTCTTCATGATCGTACCCCGCGCTGTACTTGGGGGAGAGAATTACCTTGCTCCCAGCGATCGCCTGAATATCGCCGCCGTTGGTGCGGGCGGCAAGGGGCGCTCAGATATTGAAAACGTAGCGCACGAAAATATCTATGCTATTTGTGACATTGATGATGGGCGTCTCGCGGAAACCTTGCAGCAGGAATTTGCAGCTGGATTTCGCGAGAAAGCCAAAGTTTATCGCGATTACCGCGAGATGCTGGATAACGAGCCGGAGATTGATGCGGTCTTGATCAGCACCCCGGATCATATGCATGCGCCCATTGCGATGCACGCCATGAACATGGGCAAACACGTGTTTGTACAAAAACCACTATGCCACACGGTGAATGAATGCCGCGTTCTTGCCAGCGCAGCTCAGCGCAACAACGTTGTCACGCAGATGGGCAACCAGGGCCATGCCGAAGAAGGTGCCCGCCTGATCAATGAATGGGTGGCTTCTGGCGAAATGGGTCCAATTCGTGAAGTGCATTGCTGGACCAATCGTCCCGTTTGGCCCCAGGGTATCGGGAGGCCTGACGGAGAAATGCTGGTTCCTGACACTGTGGGCTGGGATCTATGGCTCGGCGCTGCGCGACATCGACCCTATGTCGAACGTGCCTACCATCCGTTCAATTGGCGCGGTTGGCTGGATTTCGGCACCGGCGTGGTGGGCGACATGGGTGCGCATATTATTGACCATCCCTATTGGGCGCTGGACCTTGACCTGCCGACTAAAGTGTCCGCCAGTTCATCCCGCTTCGGTCGCGATATGGAAACCTTTCCGATCGCTTCCAAGATTCATTTTGAATTCCCCGCCAAAAATGGCCGACCTCCCGTAAAAATGACCTGGTACGACGGTGGTCTGTTGCCAGAGCGCCCGGCTGGTTTGGAGAACGGGCGCCAGATGGGTGACAACGATGGCGGTGTCTTGATTGTCGGCGACAAGAAAACATTGATGCACGGGGTTTACGGTCGCAACCCGCAACTGATACCGGAATCTGTTCATCTCGCGACTCCTGCCCCGGCCAAAACATTGGCGCGCTCCCCAGGCATCTATCAGGAATGGATTGATGCGATCAAGGATCGCAGCAAGCGCACGACTTCCGGTTTTGACTACTCCGGTCGACTCACCGAGACCATGTTGTTAGGCAATATCGCCACAATGCGGGCCAGTGAACACAAGGTGCTGGAATATGACGGCGCGACCATGCGCTTTACCAATGATGAGGGAGCAAACGCCCACCTCGACAAAGATTACCGGCCAGGTTTTGGTATCGCCTGAGCGCGTGAGATAACAGTTTATGGCGCAAGTAGAATACGACGTCATTATAGTGGGCTCGGGCGCGGGCGGAGGCATGGCTACCAATCGTCTCGCCAATGCGGGTCTCAAAGTGGACTTAATACACTAATAATATCAATAGCTTATATTTATTTATTATAAGTTCCCACATCTATTCCCACATTAATATTATTTTCCGCCTTACTTCTTTCGCCTTCCCATCCTCGATCTTGAAGACCATTTTAGCCATCATTAAGCCAATCCAATCCACGTTGCCAGATTCCCAAGGGTGGGACAATTTTAGGTGGTGGGGTCTGAGTCCGCTTGACGCACGGGGTTACTGTGTTTTTATTGAGCGCTTGTGGCGCAGTGTGAAGTATGAGGAAGTGTACCTGAGCGCCTACGAAAACATCCTTACAGCACGCGCTTCGCTAGGGCGATATTTTGAGTTCTACAACACTGAAAGACGACTTCAATCACTTGACCGGCAGACACCAGACAATGTCTACTATTAACACCACGTCGCCAAGATGGCGGCATAACCCCGAGGGGCACTTATCGCACTGTCCAATTTATGGGGTCCATTTCTACCTACACCGGTGATCGTATTGGATATTTCCTTAGAGAATAAACATTGAGAACGAGTAGTCGATATAGATTACTCAGTAGGCTACTCTCAGGAATACGGCAGCTACTTTGTCTCCGAAGAGGAGATAATCGAGTTTGCGTCAAAGTATGATCCGCAGCCGTTTCATTTGTCTGATGAAGCGGGCAAGGCAATGATCTTTGGCGGCCTGTGCGCCAGCGGCTGGCACACCGGTGCCATAGCCATGCGCATGACGGTGGACAATATGCCAGCAGACTCAGCGGGCTTGGGCTCGCCGGGCATTGATGAACTGCGTTGGATAAAGCCGGTATTCCCAGGCGATACCTTGCGCATGAAAAGCACCGTTGCCGGCAAAAAAGAATCCAAGTCGCGGCCTGAAATGGGCATTGTGTTTATGCTCAACGAAGTGCTAAACCAGAAAGACGAACTGGTGATGAGCTTCAAGCCCACTGTTATGTTCAAAAAGCGGAACTAGATGGGGACACTGCTAATTTAATCGTTTCATAGCTTAACAGGATCAAGGGCACCTACACCCTTTAAACCGGCCACGAAGCAAGGCCTGCAGTGCTACTACCCTCTCATTGCCTCGGACATCATGTCGATACTGTAGTGCACTAAGGCCTCGCCATCCGGATAGGCAAAGCCTTCTTCCCGCTGCTCTCGAGTTGACATAATTACACCGTGCAGGGCGCCTTGAAGCATGTGGGCAGTTAGCGATGTATTGGGAATACGCTTGCTGCTTAAACTGCCGTCTTTAATGCCGTTTTCCAGCGCGGTGATCATAAGCTCAGTGATGCGAAGACGGCAGGCCGACATGTTAGCGGCCACTTCAGTATCTTCCTCCGCAAAGGGAAAGGTATTAAGTTCGGTCTTCACGTCAAAATAATCCGAATGGTCAATTGAATACTGATAATAGGCCCTGCCGATGCCTGAAATTTGGGCCAAACCGGTATCACCTGCCTGCAATGCCTCTTGAAAAGTCTTCTCTAGGGCGAGCAACGCATTGAGCATCACGGCGCGCATAATCGCCGCCTTGTCTTTGAAATAGACATATAAAAGCGCGCGGCTCAGCTGGGCCTCGGTGGCTATTTCATCCATTGAGCTATTGGCGAAACCTTTTTCGAAGAACACCTTTTCCGCCGCAGCAACTATGTCCTCAGCCCTTTGTTGCTTTTCTTTTTCTCTGCGCGCATTTAGTGCCATTGATCCATTCTCTCGATTTTCACGTTCAATCTACTGTTATTGACAATATGTCAAAGTATGACAAACTGTCAATCGCTCTGTTTTTTCAGTCTTTCCAACTATGAGCTAGCGAGGAACCTGCTATGTTCCACCACGTCGTAACAGCCAGACGCCAGTTTAACCAAAACTACCGTGCGTATTATCCGCGAATTTTCATCAGCTTGCTGATATTAATGGTGTTAGTTCGCTGTAGCGACAATGCGGGCATAGCAGCTGCGCAAGCAGAGCTAAGCCCAAGCGATTCGGCGGTGCCTGTGCGGGTGGCACGGGTAAAACTACAGGGCAGCGAGCAAGTTCTGCGTTTTGCTGGCGTATCGCGGCCACGACAAAGGGCCAACCTTAGCTTTCAAGTGGGCGGCACAATCGAAGTGCGGCTAGCCGAGATCGGTCAGCGGGTGAGCAAAGGCGATATCGTCGCGCGGCTTTACAACCCTCAACTGCAACCTGCAGCTAATGCAGCCCAAGCCAGGCTCGAGCAACTGCAATCCGATGCCGAACAAGACCGCCGCGATTTGAGTAGGCTACAACAAATTTATGAGCGCGACTTGCTGTCGATTCAAGAGTTAGAAACCCAACGCACCAAGCTACAAAGCACTCTCTCTGCCATCGACAACGCGCGGGCCTTGTTGTCGCAAAACCAACAACTGCAGCAAGAAAGCGAGCTGCGCGCGCCATTTAATGGCCGCATTGAGGCGGTGTTGCTAGAGCCAGGGGAGTTCGCACAACCGGGCCAACCGGCGATTCGCATGGCTGCAGAGGACGGGTTGGAAGTGGAGGTTCGAGTGCCCCCGCATTTGTTAGCAAGTTTAGTCACGGGGCAAACCGTGCCCCTCTGGCACAGCCTATCTGGAGAAAAGTTTTCTGGTTCAATTTCTGAAATCGGTGAATCTAGCTCAGGCAATAGCGCGCTGTATCCGTTGATCGTCGCATTGTCGGAAGCCGGATTGCGCAGCGGCGAAGCCTTGCAAGTAGGCGTAAGTCAGCCGCAATCCAAAGATCTTAGCATACCCCTCAATGCGGTTATGCGCTCGGCACAAGGCTTAACCGTTTTTAAACTACACAATGATCGGGTGCAGCGAGTTGATGTAAAGGTGAATCAAATTAACGGTGATCAGGTGATCCTGGCTGCGGGCAGTTTGACTGTTGATGATCAGGTTGTCTACGCAGGCATTACTCGCTTAGCCGATGGCGACAAGGTGGAGCTGCTGCAATGAATTTTGGAAACGCAATAGTCGCATTGGTAGCTCGGCCCCGACTTATATTGTTAATAGTAGCTATGTTGGCCCTAGCAGGAGTGGCATCTTTTGGCAGCATGTCTCGGCAAGAAGATCCTGTGTTTCCTGACAGAAACGGCTTGATTACGGTGCTTTACCCAGGCGCTACGGCTGAGGTTATGGAACGGCTTGTACTGGAACCACTGCAAGATGAAATCTCCCAAGTAGAAGAAGTACAAGACTACACAGCAACGGCTCGCACAGGCGTGGCTTTGGTGTCTGTTGCGCTGCTGGATACTATGTACGACACTGATATCGGCTGGGATAGGGTTCGAATTGCGATGGACCGAGCACAAACCGAGTTCCCTGCTGGCATCACAGAGATAACCCTTGACGATCGTCTGTCTGGGTTACCCGCCGTGGTGCTCGCGCTGGCAGCAGACGCCTCGGTGGTCACTTTATCGTTGGCCGCCGAACAGCTTAAACGCGACTTAATGGATTTACCCGGCCTGTCTAGGATCGAAATTGAAGGCGACAGCCGTGAACAAATAAATATAGCCCTGCGGGATGCCGAGTTAGTAAGGTTAGGGGTCACCCCAAACCAGCTGGCAACATTGATAGGGCAGCGTAATCAGGTCTCGCCCGGAGGGTTTTTAGTTGTAGACGACCGCCGCCTGAACCTGCTTTCCAACAATGAATTTGTGAACATTGATTCCATTCGCGAAACCCAAATACCTTTGCCCGACGGTGGCAGTGTGCCCCTCGCCGCCATCGCGGATGTATGGCGCTCGGCGGTTGAGCCAGCGGAGCCCAGCACTTGGCAAGATGGCGAACAGGTTGTTGCTCTGAACCTTTACACCATTAAAAATCAGGTCGATGCTATTGCATTTGGGGTAAGCGTGCGAAAGCGTATCGAGCAGCTTCAAGCAGCCTATGCGCCCTTAGAAATTAGAGAGCTGTTTTTCCAGCCAGATCAGGTTAAGGAACGCTTGGACGGTTTACAAGCTAGCCTTTTACTAAGCATGTTAATTATCACCGCGATTTTATTTGTTGGTATGGGTTGGCGGATGGGTGTGTTGGTCGCCGGCATGTTGCCCGTGGTGAGTTTAATTAGTTTAGGTATTTACGATTTTGGTGGCGGGGTGCTGCATCAAATAGCTGTTATCGGCGTGGTGATCTCGTTAGGGATATTGATAGACAACGCTATTGTTATTGTCGAAAACATTCAATACCGCCTAAACGACGGTGAAACTCGCCAACAGGCCATGGGCAATGCTATCAAAGAATTGGCTGGCCCCTTAGGCGCCTCAACTGGTACCACGCTGGCGGCATTTATGCCGCTACTGTTGTCAAAGGGCGGCACTGCCGATTTTACGCGCGGCATACCGGTTATGATTATGCTAACCCTAACCGTTAGTTTCATCCTTGCCGTAACGCTGGCACCCTTGTTGTCTGCTTGGTTTCTCAAGCCAGCGCAAATTAAAAGAAGCGCCGCCATCGAAAATTTAGCCACGAGCTTGGCTAAACTTTCGCGGCGCTTTCCTCGCGCCATGGTCATCGCTGGGGTGGCACTTGCCGGCGCAAGCATGGCGTTATTTCCATTTTTGAATTTTCAGTTTTTCCCCAATGCAGACCGCCCTCAAGTAGTGATTGAAATGTTCTTACCTGAAGGCAATGACATTAGCCGGACCAATCAGCTGTCGCAAGACCTTGAACAACAGTTACGCCAGCGCCCAGGCGTGTTAAGTATTCATCGATTCGTTGGGTTTACCGGCCCCGGTTTTTATTACAACTTACCCAACGCGACTCAATCACCCAATCGAGCTCGGTTAGTTGTTAACACCACATCACTGGATGAATCTGGGCCAATTATTGACTGGGTAAGGGCCTATAGCGCCAACAATCATCCAGAATATGAAATTGTTGCGGGCACGTTAGCACAGGGCCCGCCTCGAGTAGCACCAATAGAAATTCGCCTGTATCACAGCGATGATAAGATCCGCTTAGCCACCACATATAGCCAAGCCACTGAGCAATTATTCCGCCTATTGAAGTCGGTGCCAGGAGCCGTCGATGTTCGCCATGACATTGATACTGGAGTACCGGTATTGCGGCTTAATGTGGATGATGCCAGCGCACAACGCGCTGGATTAAGCCGAGCTGACGTGGCTAACACCCTTTTTTCCCGCAGCTTCGGTGTCCCGGTTGAACAATATCGGCAAGAACTAGATCCGCTACCCATTGTCTTGCGCTCGAGGGAAGGGACACAGCTAGAGGTGGCCAGCCTACTCTCTAGTTATATTTACAATGCCAACGGAGAGGCTATTCCGTTAACTCAAATAGCGCAAACGCAAGCGGATTGGCAGGTGGCGAGTATTAAACATCGCAACGGAGTGCGAGTGCTCACAGTCACTGGCGGTCTCGCGGAGGGCTACAGTTACAGCCAAATTTTAGCAGGCCTTAATGCCCTCTTAGCCCAAGAGCCACTGCCCGCAGGAACCCGTCTCGAGACAGGGGGAGATCAGGAGAGCTCGGGTGATGCCAACAACGCGATTCTTGCTACTGCCCCCATCGGCATTCTGCTGTTGCTGTTCTTCTTATTGCTGCAATTCAATTCGTTTAAGCGAGTAGGCATCATTCTGATTTCAGTGCCCTTAGCCGCCGCTGGAATTTTCCCCGGCCTGGTGTTGACCGATTCACCGTTTGGTTTTCAGCCGCTGCTTGGCATCATCGCGTTGGTAGGTATTGTGGTAAACAATGCTATCGTTTTAGTAGATAGAATGGATCAACAGCTGCTGGCAGGTATGTCGCTGGATGATGCTGTTGATGAAGCCGTAATTCGGCGTACTCGCCCTATTCTGCTCACCACCGCGACAACAGTCACAGGCCTGCTGCCGCTCGCTTTTTCGTCATCCACTCTGTGGCCTCCCATGGCTTGGGCCATCATCTCGGGGTTGCTGGCATCAACCGTGTTAACCCTGTTGGTCATACCTGGAGTGTGCCGCCTTAGTATGAGACGAAGCGCTGGCGCCATGCATAAAAATCACGATCTGCAGATGGCATAAATTGAGCAGGCAATTATGCTGATGTTGTAGCCGGAGGAACTCTAGAGCAATTGAATGCGCTGACTACTGGCTCAGCGCTTTTATTTTAATCACAACAAAATGCACTAGCAGTGGTCGCAATAAATTAGGGACAAAACCGTGGTCTACCGCTGCCTATTTACGCTATTAGATATTAGCGGCAACCCACTGTTTGAATTGACCCGCAGGTAATGCTCCCGAAATGCGATTAATCTCTTTGCCTTTATGGAAAATCATTAGGGTGGGGATACTGCGAATACCAAACCGTTGTGCCAAGGCTTGTTCCTGCTCCGTATCCAGTTTACCCAAACGCACATTGGGTTCTAGTTCCTTCGCAGCGGCCTCGAACACCGGGGCGAACTGCCGACAGGGGCCACACCAAGAAGCCCAGAAATCTACCACAAGGGGTAAATCTGAATTTGAATGCTTGCTGAAATTTGCAGCGGTGAGTTGCACTGGCTTGCCTGCAAACAGTAGTTTCTTACAGGCACCGCAGTTGCCTTCGCCGGTTAGTCGAGCTGACGGCACGCGGTTGCTGCGGTGGCAATGGGGGCAGGTAACAAGGCGCGTATCAGACATGCAATACTCCTCAAC
>LICD01000091.1 GCA_001438145.1 OM182 bacterium BACL3 MAG-120619-bin3
GGCGGTAACCGCGATGCAGGCAAGAGGCCTCTGATGGGTGAGGTCGCCGAACATTATGCCGACCGCGTGATTCTTACCGACGATAACCCTCGTGCTGAAGAGGGCGGCGCCATAATCGATCAAATCCTCTCCGGATTCGCCGGTCCAGATGCAGTGGTCAGAATGAGGGATCGCGCAGAGGCTATCGCCACGGTCATTGCTGCGGCCAAACCCGGTGCGGTAATCCTTATTGCAGGTAAAGGCCATGAGAATTATCAAGAGATTAATGGCGAACGTCAGCCATTTAGTGATGTTGAACACGCGCGCGCGGCGATCCTAAAGCGCAGCCTTATGAGAGGTGCAACATGATTGGCGCATTCACGCTGAGCGAACTGGCCAGTGAGCTTGGGCTATCTGTGACCTTGTCAGCGCTCAGAAAAGACGCGACATTTTCCACTGTCACCACCGACTCTCGAAACATGAGCGCAGGCGACCTTTACGTTGCGTTGAAAGGCGAGCGGTTTAACGGCGATGAATTCGTCGAAGAGGCGCTCACCAAAGGCGCTGTGGCTGCTGTGACACACCAGTCCGATGCGCGAGCCGATGCGCAGCGCCTGGTCGTCGATGACACGCTTAGTGCGCTGGCTACGCTAGCGAGGCTCAACAGGGACAGAAGTTCGGCTAAAGTAATTGCGCTCACTGGCAGTCAGGGCAAGACCTCGGTCAAGGAGATGATCGGCAGTATTCTCAAGGCAAAAGCCCCAACGCTCATAACCGCCGAAAATCTAAATAACACCATCGGGGTGCCACTTACGCTGCTTCGGCTCGAGGCGCGGCATGAATTCGCCGTTATCGAAATGGGCGCGAATGGCGCCGGCGAAATAGCCGTGAGTGTCTCGGCTACGAAGCCAGACATTGCGCTAATTACCAAGGCGAGCGCTGCGCATATCGAAGGCTTCGGCTCTCTCCAAGGCATCGTTCTGGCGAAGGGCGAGATTATCGACGGACTTTCTGACAAAGGCGTCGCGGTGCTGAATGCTAACGACCCCAATTGCCAGCAATGGGTTAAGCGCGCCGGTCAGCGTCAGGTGAGGCTGTTCAGTTACGGCAATAAAGTCCCCGAGGCCGACTATCGATGTTCGGCTACACGTCTGCTCGCAGGGGGAAGCGTGGCATTCACTCTGTATACGCCGCAGGGCGAAATCGACGCTGAAATTCAGCTCTTAGGGAGCCATAACGCCGAGAATGCCCTTTCGGCAGCGGCCTGTGCGTTGGAAGCTGGCGCGAGCCTAGATGACGTTCGGATTGGGCTTAAACAGGCCACACCTGTGCCAGGCAGACTATTTCCCTCAATAGGTCGAGAAGGATGCCGATTACTTGATGATACCTACAATGCGAACCCTGATTCCTTCCATGCGGCGATCGACGTGCTGATGTCTGCCGAAGGCGAAAAGGTCATGGTCGCAGGTGAAATGCGGGAACTCGGTGATGAAACTGAATCCTCCCATCGAGAGGTCGGTGAGTATGCGGCCAGGCATGGGGTGCCATTGCTTCTCGCTTTGGGTAGCGACTGCACTGCGATGGTGGAAGCCTATCTTGAGGCCGGTGGTTTGAGGGCTAAGCATTACAGCGATCGCGAGGCTTTAGAAAAAGACTGTGTTGATTTGGCTAACAGTGAAACGGTTTTCCTCGTAAAAGGCTCTCGAGGGGCGAGGATGGAGACCGTTGTCGCAGCATTGAGTGCCGAAGGCTAGCACGAAAATTACCGGCTCCAGAGAGGGCTGTTCATAACAAGAAGTAAAAATAGGGAACTATCTCAATGCTAGTATGGCTGTCGGATTATTTGATGCAGTTCAACAGCGCGTTCGCTGTGCTGCAATACATTACCGTTCGCGGCATCTTCAGCGTGCTGACAGCATTGGGCGTTTCTCTGCTCGTTGGCCCGATCTTGATTCGAGCGCTCAACGCGAATCAGATCGGACAGGTGATACGCGACGATGGCCCTCAGTCGCATCTGAGCAAGGCGGGTACGCCAACTATGGGTGGCGTTCTCATTCTAGTGGGGATCACGGTAAGCACGCTGCTGTGGTCAGATCTGACCAATCACTACGTTTGGGTTCTACTCCTTGTCACGCTCGCATTCGGCGCGGTGGGATGGGTCGATGACTATCGTAAAGTCTTTCGCAAAAATGCAGTAGGTCTCCCTGCACGCTGGAAATATTTTTGGCAATCGCTTATCGGTATTGCTGCTGCCGTAGTGCTTTACAAGTCGGCTTTGGGGCCCGCCGAAACGCAGTATATTTTACCGTTTTTCAAGAGTGTAGCGCTCGACCTAGGCCTCTTTTATATAGTCATAAGCTACTTTTTTATCGTTGGGTTTAGTAATGCAGTGAACCTAACGGACGGTCTCGATGGGCTAGCGATCCTGCCCTCAGTATTGGTTGGTGGAGCGCTCGGCGCCATCGCTTATCTAGCGGGACATGTCGAATTTGCGAGCTACTTGCAGATTCCTTATGTTGCGGGCTCGGGAGAGGTGGTTATCTTTGCGGGTGGTCTTCTTGGCGCCGGTCTTGGGTTCCTTTGGTTTAATACTTACCCTGCACAAATATTCATGGGCGACGTTGGCGCGCTCGCGCTCGGCGCTGCGCTTGGCACGATGGCGATAATCGCTCGCCACGAATTGGTCCTCGTTATTATGGGCGGTGTGTTT
Organism: OM182 bacterium BACL3 MAG-120619-bin3; assembly: GCA_001438145.1. Lineage (GTDB taxonomy): Bacteria > Pseudomonadota > Gammaproteobacteria > Pseudomonadales > Pseudohongiellaceae > UBA9145. Next base: position 2,690 of record LICD01000091.1, read on the forward strand.
GTCATGGAAACGCTCTCCGTAATCTTGCAGGTCGGCTCGTTTAAGTTGACCGGAAAACGAATTTTCAAGATGGCACCGATACATCATCATTTCGAGCTAATGGGCTGGCCTGAGCCACGAGTAATAGTGAGATTTTGGATTATTACGGTCATGTTAGTGCTGTTCGGCCTGGCAACGTTGAAGCTGCGCTAAGGGGTAACGAGGTAGGCGTGACGCAAGCAGAGGAATTATCAAGCAAAGGGTTAGAAGGGTTGTCACTGATCGTCGGTATGGGTGCAACGGGGTTGTCCTGTGCTCGATTCCTCCGTTCGATAGGCGCCGATTTTGCGGTGGCTGATACCCGCGCAGCGCCTGCAATGCTCGCTGTTTTCAGAGACGAGTTCCCAGAAATAGTGAGCGAGTTCGGCGAGCTTCGTGAGGCTTTTTTAAATTCTGCGACGCGCTTGATTGTAAGCCCAGGGGTAAGTGTAAAGACCGAGGCTATCGCGAAGCTGAGGCAAGCAGGCGTTGAAGTGATTGGCGATATTGCATTGTTTGCGCGCGTTGTAAACAAGCCTATCGTTGCAGTAACGGGCTCGAACGGCAAAAGCACAGTAGTTGCTTTGCTTGCTTCGATTCTTCGTGCTGACGGCAGATCTTTTGGCGTTGGGGGTAATCTCGATGGCGAGAATTTCAAGCCGGCGTTAGATCTCTTAAAGGAAGAACAAAAAGACATTTATGTTCTGGAGTTGTCGAGTTTTCAATTAGAGACAACCCCCGAATTGAATGCGCAGGCGGTGTCGCTGCTGAATCTGAGCCAAGACCATATGGACAGGTATGCCGACGCCACGGAATATTTAAGCGCGAAGCAAAATATTTTCAACGGCGCGAAAACGGTGTGTATCAATCTTAGCGACCCATTAACGCTGCCGTTGGATTCAGCTGTTCGCACAGTACGTTATAAGACACAGGATGCGTTGGAAGACGGTTTCGGTATAGCTGAAGTGGCTGGTGTTCGCTCGCTCAGTTTTAACGGCCGCGCCTTTCTTGCCGTTGAGCGAATCAAAGTGGCGGGCGAACATAATCTCGCTAATGCGCTTGCGGCGAGCGCACTGGCACATGCTGTCGGAGTCTCACTTGAGTCGATAGCCTCGGGCATTGAAAGTTTTCAAGGACTGCCGCATCGATGTCAGTGGGTCGCAGCTGTTCGCGGCGTAGATTATTTCAACGACTCGAAAGGCACAAATGTCGGTTCTACACTCGCCTCGGTTGTCGGTTTGGGAGAACACTTTTCCACCTCAACAGGCGGGAGGCTTGTGCTGATTGCGGGTGGGGAAGGCAAGGGCGCAGATTTTGCGCCGCTAGTGCCGGCGGTAGGCGCTTTTGTGCGCAAAGTAATTTTGATTGGGCGCGACGCCAATTTAATAGCGCACTGCCTAGAGCGAGACTCGAAGGCTCATGATATTGCGTTCGCGCAAAGCATGGAGGAGGCGATCGAGCTCGCTTCGAATGCGGCGAAAGCCGGTGACGCGGTGCTTTTGTCTCCGGCGTGTGCAAGCTTCGATATGTTCGATAATTTTCAACATCGCGGTGACACTTTCGCCGCAAGAGTGCGCGAAAATGCGCGTAAGGATGAAGGCTAAATGGCAATTTTAGGGCGAACGAACCAATTGTCTCTGGCTAATGATTTTGCCGCTGCCCCGGCGCGCTCGCTTAACACAGTGTTGCTAGTTGCGTTCGCTTTGCTCAGCATTGGCCTTCTCATGATGACCTCAGCCTCTGTTGAAATTGCTAATTCGAGCAGCGGCGATCCTTTCTATTATTTAAAGCGGCAATCAGTCTTTGCTTTAATTGGTCTGGCCGCCTCAGCGATCACACTCGCGATTCCTCTATCGCTCTGGCGCCGGTTCTCTTTTTTGCTTGTCCTGCTTTCGTACATTCTCTTGATCGCAGTGCTCATTCCCGGCGTCGGCAAAAGCGTCAACGGGAGTGCGCGTTGGATAGATCTCGGCTTTTTCGACCTACAGCCGTCGGAACTCGCTAAGCTATTTTTAGTCATCTTCACAGCCGATTACCTACAAAAAAATTATCAGGCTGTGAGGGACAACTGGAAGCATTTCTTAATTCCGCTTGGTGTATCTGGCGTGGCTGCGTGGCTGCTTCAACGAGAACCAGATCATGGTGCGTTGGTTATTTTGATGGCGACGACTTTCTGCCTGTTGTTTTTGGCGGGGGCGAAGCTGTGGAGAATTCTCCTCATTGTTTTAGTTGCGGTTATTGGCTTTACCGCGATTGCAATAACGAAACCACATGTACTCGCACGTTTCACCTCCTTCCGAGACCCTTGGGCGATCGAGAATGTTTACGGCGACGGCTACCAACTAGCACAAGCCTTGATCGCATTCGGGCGTGGCGAGTGGTTCGGCACGGGGTTGGGCAATAGTATTCAAAAACTCTATTTTTTGCCCGAGGCACATACTGACTTTGTATTGGCAATTATCGGTGAAGAATTCGGCATGGTTGGCGTCGCTGTGGTGGTATCACTGTTTTGTATTTTGGTCTACCGAGCTTTCGTCATTGGTCGGCGCGCCGAATCTCAGGAAAGCTACTTTGCGGCTTTTTTTGCCTACGGATTAGGGTTGCTATTCGCCGGGCAGGCGCTCATCAATATAGGGGTCAACATTGGCCTGCTCCCCACGAAAGGATTGACGCTTCCATTTCTAAGCTATGGCGGCGCAAGTTTAATCATGAGCTGTGTGATGACTGCGCTGCTAATTCGAATCGAATATGAAACCGACCGCCTCGCGGCCGCCACAAAAACCACCTCGGTTTGGGAGAGGTAATGGCTATCTCTCGGGTGCTAATTATGGCAGCAGGAACCGGTGGACACGTGTTCCCTGCATTAGCCATCGCGCGTCAGCTTGAGGCGCGCGGCGTTAAAGTCGATTGGCTCGGAACGCCGGGCGGCATGGAGGAGAAACTTCTCGAGGGAACCGGATACGAGTTTCATCGGATCGCAGCGAAAGGGCTAAAAGGCAAAGGCATCGCGCGCTTGATCGGCGCACCTTGGATGCTAACCCACTCGTTGTGGCAGAGCCTGGTCATTATGCGCGAAATCGATCCTGACTGTGTGCTTGGCATGGGCGGCTATGTTTCGGGCCCAGGCGGCGTTGCTGCACGAGTGTTGCGAAAGAAACTGTATCTACATGAACAGAACGCAGTGGTTGGTTTTACCAATCGCCTACTTGCGCGCATTGCTACCCGTGTTTTCGAAGCATTCCCTGGCGCCTTCGCAGAGAGCGATAAGGTTGTTTTCGTTGGCAATCCTGTGCGCGCAGACATCGAGCAGGTCGGGCAAACACTGCCGGAGCTTGCGTCTACAACGCGGCCTCTGCGGCTTTTAATTCTGGGCGGCAGCCAAGGAGCGAAGGCGATTAACGAAACTTTGCCGCAAGCCCTTGCGCGGCTAAAGGAGGCTGACCCTTATGCGGTTCCCGAGGTCAGGCATCAGACAGGTGCATCGCAACTGGAGGCAACTCAGGCAGCCTATACAGACGCAGGATTTTCACTCGCTAATGGACTAACGGTTACGCCATTCATCGACGACATGGCGGCGGCATACGCCTGGGCAGACCTGGTTATAGGGCGTTCGGGCGCGAGCACTGTGGCCGAAATTGCTGTTGTTGGTCGCGCATCTATTCTCGTGCCGTACCCACACCATAAAGATCAGCAACAGCTGCATAATGCGCGCTGGCTCAGCGCAGCGAGCGCGGCGACTATAATCGAGCAACCGGCGCTTTCAGGTGATCGACTAGCGTCTGAAATAGCGGCTCTGAATGCAGACCGACACTCGCTTCTCGCTATGGCGACCGCTGCGCATGCACTCGCACCGCGACGTGTCGACACGCGTATTGCTGAAATAATGACGGAGGTAGCAGATGCCCGCTAAGCGGCTGCAGCATAGTATTCCCGAGATGCGTCGCATCAAGACGCTCCACTTTATCGGCATTGGTGGGGCGGGCATGTGCGGCATTGCAGAGGTGTTGCAGAACCAAGGTTATGCCATTACCGGATCTGATATGGCCGAGTCCGCGAACACACGGCGACTTAGGGATTTGGGTGCTACGATTTTTATCGGCCACGCAGAAAGTAATATCGAGTCTGCTGACGTGGTCGTGTATTCGAGCGCCGTCACCATAAAGAACCCAGAGATGCGTGCGGCAGCGGCGGCAAACTTGCCCCTTCTCGCGCGCGCCGAGATGCTCGCTGAACTGATGCGCTATCGTCATTCAATCGCGATCGCGGGTACCCACGGGAAGACCACGACAACGAGCCTTCTGGCCTCGGTATTGGCGGCAAGCGGCGCCGATCCAACATTTATTATTGGCGGGCTGCTAAATAGCGCAGGGACGAATGCGCGACTTGGTGAGAGTCGCTATTTAGTCGCCGAGGCAGACGAAAGCGATGCTTCATTTATGCATCTTCAACCTATGGTCGCTGTGGTGACCAATATCGAAGCCGATCATATGGGTACCTATGGCGGCGATTTCGAGCGCGTAAAAGAGACGTTCATTAACTTTCTGCACAATCTGCCGTTCTATGGACTAGCAGTGCTTTGTATTGACGATCCCTCTGTGCGGGAGATTATGCCGCTCGTCTCGCGGCCTAAGTTGACGTATGGCTTTTCGGAGGACGCCGATTTTCGGATCGAAAATCTAACCCAGCGTGGGAGCGAGACGCGATTCGAAGTTTACCATCGCGAAACTGGCAGTAGGCTGCCGATAACATTGAACATGCCCGGTCGTCATAACGCGCTTAACGCTACCGCGGCGCTTGCTGTTGCGGTTGACGAAGGAGTCGAGTTAGACGCGATAAAGCAAGGGCTCGAGAATTTCGCGGGTGTCGGTCGGCGTTTCGATGTGCAGGGCACATTCCCGTTAGGCGATGGCGAAATCATGTTGGTCGATGATTACGGTCACCATCCGACAGAAGTTGCGGCAACGATCCTAGCATTGCGAGAGGGCTGGCCGGACAAGCGTTTGGTTATGCTTTTTCAGCCCCATCGGTATAGCAGAACGAGCGACCTTTATGATGATTTTGTCGACGTGCTTTGCGAAGTCGACGTACTTCTTCTGCTCGAAGTTTATGCCGCGGGTGAAAAGAAGATCGCTGGAGCAGACTCGCGGAGCTTGAGCCGCAGCATTCGGCTACGCGGGAAGGTAGATCCAATATTCGTGCAAGACGAAGCCGATGTGTTAGAGATTTTAGACGGTGTAGTAGCCAATGGTGACATAGTTGTTACGCAAGGCGCGGGAAGCGTTGGCGCGTTAGCAAAACAGCTTGCAGCAGCGCTCGCAGCACGAGCAAGTAAAGAGGCGTAGTTACGCAAACGAGCGCGTCGCCTAAGCGAGCGGCACGCCGGTCAGCGAATCTGGCAAGGCAGGATAAAAGTAAAGAGATGGAGAACAGGGTGAAAGCGTTTAATAGGCAGCAAACAGTGACCAATGCGGGTCATGTTGTCGTTCTCATGGGCGGCCATTCGGCCGAACGCGAGATCTCGCTGCTGAGTGGTGAGGCTGTCCTGCAAAGTCTAATTCGGTCGGGAGTTCGAGCGAGCAGGCTCGATGTAGATGACAAAATAGTTGAGAAGCTGGCGGCGTTAGCGCCTGATTTCGCCCTTAACATGTTGCATGGAGAAGGCGGTGAGGACGGCGTTATACAAGGGTTTTTAGAAACGGTGAAAATCCCTTACAGCGGCTCGGG
>LICD01000092.1 GCA_001438145.1 OM182 bacterium BACL3 MAG-120619-bin3
GGTTTCATCTGTCGTCTCTTTACCCGAGGTTGTGTAGTGCATTTGCAGGTTGAGTGTAGAACCTGCTCTGAGCAGTCCGCCGACGCCCTCTGGGTTTAAGTCAACCGCATTGCCTGGCGCGAAGCCCGCGACGCTTGCGCTATCTGGGCTGCCGCCACCGCCGATAAAGGCACTAACGTCTATCTCAGGCGCTTCACGGAATATCGCGTCGATGTCGGGGCGCTCGCCGGCAGCTATCGAGGCGAAGAGCTTCGTACGAATTGCTAATGACTTCTCGGGCGGTAGTTTGGCTAGAATATCCATCAAGATCTGCTGGAAATCAGGCGCGCCCTCTGGGGGCACAACGGTCGTGATGATGTGGTGCAGCACACTTGGTGCGCCCGGCACTACTTCGCTACCGCGAACCCAGCGGTCTTCGGTCAGGCCGAGATCGATGGGAATGTCCATGTAATCGACTGTGCCCGTTGGCGGGATAGTTTGGGCCGGTACTTTAACAATGAGGTCGGGCTCGCCGAGTGTCCACTTCGTATTGGGCCAGGTGAGCGCAGTGAGAGGATCGCTGTCGCCTTCGACGACCGAGCCGTTGTTAATCCAATGAACGAGCATCTGCATCTCGTCGTCACTGAGATTCATTTCGTTCTTAATCTTGTGGCCCACTTTGTTGTCAATCTGGCCCGGTGGCATACGTTTAGTCATTACCACTTCGCGGATCATCGGCGACCAACCCTGCACCGCCAGGCTATTGTCCATTGCGAAAGGCGCGATTCCGCCCTCGCGGTGACACTCGGCGCAGTTTTCGGCAATGATCGGTGCGATGTCATTAGCATAGGACAGGTCGGCGTGAGCGGACGCATTGCGGTAATCAATAGCCTTGCCCATTGTGGCGCTGCTAATTAAGTCAAATTTTTCACCGGCAAGGGTCTGCTCTATCGCACTCTCGATACCCGCGGCGGGGCCTCGGTAGAGAAGCTCGAACGTACTCGGATTGTAGAGTACGGCTTCATCAAGGCGGGTGAGGCCAAGCATTTCTGACACTAACTGTGCGTCGTCCATAAGCACCGGCATGTCTACAGACCCGATATCCGCAGCGACTGCGGCTCGGTCAGTTTGAAGGCCAGGATTGAGCAAGAAGAACTCTATTCCTTGCTCCTGGTATGTTGCCTGCAGCGCCTGCATAGCTGCGAGCGAGGCTGTGTCTGTTGCGCCAACCGCTTGCGGTAAGATCGCGATGGCTGCAGCGTCGTCATGCCATGCCATGCTTTGAAAGGCGCCGTTATGATCAATTAGTGCGAAGTCGCCGACGCGCTCGCCAGCGGCGGCTGTGCCGCTTGCTGCTGTAATTGCCGCAGCGAGTACAAATGAAGAAGTTTTGTTCATAATGTCATTCCCCCAATGGAAAAATTTGTCTGGTTAAGGCATGAAAAGCCGTTGTCTTCCGCTAGCCGAAAACAGACACTGACTTGAGTCTACTGCATTTTTTTGCAAAATGTGAGCATTTTGGTAACAAATAATTCTGATTCCGTTTTTCATTCAGCCGATACTGCAGAAAGTGGCATCGCCGATTGGTAAAACACCCAAAAGCTGCCGGTCACGTGCTTTTGCTGAGTTACACTACGCTTGCAGCACTTCTGAAGATGTCTACTACAGGCCAAAAAGCCCGGGGAAGCTTAGATGCACACCGACAGCCTACTGATTAACGCCCTGTATTATCTGCTTGCAGCGGTGATTGCTGTGCCCCTGTTCAAGCGCCTCGGACTAGGCTCGATACTCGGCTATTTGTTTGCAGGCGTCGTACTTGGGCCGCATGCACTAGGCATCATCGAAGACCCCGAGTCGGTGCTTCACTTTGCCGAATACGGCGTTATTCTGCTGTTATTTGTTATAGGACTCGAGCTAGCTCCTGAGAAATTGTGGAGTATGCGTAATCACATCTTGGTACTTGGCGGGTCGCAGGTACTGCTCACCGGGCTTGTTATCGGTTTCGGTTTAGCCATGCTGCTCGCTCTGCCTCTTGCCTTGGTTTTAGGCTTAACCCTCGCGCTTTCGTCCACTGCATTGGCGATTCAGCTGATGAGTGAGGAGCGGATTTTAGCATCGCCCCTCGGTCGTAAAGGCTTCTCGATTCTGCTACTGCAAGACCTTGCGGTTATCCCGATCCTTATCGCCGTCAGCGTACTTGCGCCCGGCGCGACCGGTGCGACGACCCCTGCGTGGTATGTCACCCTTTTAGCGCTTGTTGGTGTTGTCGCCTTTGGTCGATTCGGCCTAAGCGGGGTATTAGCTGCCGTGGCTCGGTCGAATAACCGTGAGGTGATGACAGCGGCGAGCCTGCTTATCGTCATCGGCGTAGCGGTGTTGATGAACTCGGTGGGGCTCTCGATGGGCCTAGGTGCTTTCCTCGCCGGCATTATGCTCGCCAATTCCGACTACCGGCATCAGCTCGAATCCGATATCGAGCCTTTTAAAGGCATGCTTCTTGGGCTGTTCTTTATCGCGATTGGCATGACGCTCAATCTCGCACTTTTATGGGCAAATCCGCTGCGTATAGTCGTGTTAGCGCTTGGGCTGGTCTTCGTCAAAACGGCAATCATCACGGCGATTCTGCGCTGGCGACATGTTTCTCTAAAAGAAGGGGTTCAACTCGGGCTCATGTTGTCTCAGGGCGGCGAATTTGCCTTCGTTGTGCTGTCTCAGGGGCAGCAAGCGATGCTATTCGACGCGGCGCTCGCGGAGCAGCTTACGCTGATTGTTGGTCTATCAATGGCTTTCACCTCGCCGCTGGTAACCCTCTATCGACGCGTCGGTCACAGCCGCAGCGTCGAGCAACCCGATCAAGATAGGCATTGGGATTCGCATCAGCCCGAGGTAATCATTGCCGGTTTTGGCCGGTTTGGACAGATTATTGGACGCCTGCTGCAGGCTCGGCATATTCCTTTCACGGCGATGGATAAAGACTCTGCGCATGTCGAATTCGTTAAACAGTTCGGCAACCGGTTGTTTTATGGCGATCTAACCCGCATTGACCTGCTTCGAAGCGCGGGCATTAAACACGCGAAAATACTCGTGGTCGCTGTCAATGACGTAGCGCAGTCTCTTGCGATAATTGACCACGCGCGCGAACAAAATTCACGTATCAAGATTATCGCGCGGGCTGTAGATCGGTTTCACGCCTACGAGCTCTACAAACGCAAAGTAGACTCTGTGGTACGCGAAACCTTCGCAAGCAGCCTAGAGGCGGCGACTGACACGCTTGAGCAACTTGGCTACACCGAAGGCCAAGCGCTTGAGGTGGCTAAGCGCTTTAGGCTGCACGACGAGGAGCTTCTCGAGCGCTCGGCCCAGCACATAGAGGACATGGAAGAGCTGGGTAATATCGCGCGTCAAGGTCGCCGCGAACTGGAGCTGCTGTTTGAGGAAGACACCCGCAAGCAGGTCGCTGACTAAAACAGGGCCAACTTTCTGCCCGCGCATTAAACCCTTTAGGGGCGCGGCATCGTACACTAGTTATCAAAATAACTCGGCCCTGCAGCGCTGAGATCACGTCTCAACACAAGGAAGACCCCATGGCGACCAAAGGCATACTACTCCTCAATCTTGGCACTCCCGAGGAGCCCACGGCGAAAGGGCTGCGGAAGTTTTACAAATATTTTTTCTCTGACCCCTTCGTCTTCGACTTCAATCCCATCGGGCGATGGCTACTTCGTAACCTGATTATCCTCCCCTTCCGCGCACCTAAAACCGCAAAAGACTATGCGGCGATCTGGATGGAGGATGGCTCTCCTTTGAAGGTCTACGCCGATAGGCTGCAAGCAAGTGTTCAGCAAGAATATAAAGACGCCGGAGAAGATGTCGTTGTCTTGAACGGTATGGCGTACAGCGAGCCCTTCGTATGGGATTCGATGAAAGAGTTTGAGCGCTTAGGCTGCCAAGATATTCTGATCATGCCGTTGTTTCCGCAGTATTCGACAGCAACCACGGCCTCCGTTTTTCACGAAGTTCGTGAGGCGGCAAAAAAATGGGCGCAGGCGCCAAATTTGAAGTTTGTCGATGACCTGTATGCCGAGCCGCCCTTCATTAATGCGTGGGCAGCACTGATAGGCAAGCACGTTGAAGAAGCAGACGCCGAACATGTCATCTTTAGTTATCACGGATTGCCCGAGTCGAATATCAAAAAGGCTGACAAAAATAATGTGTGTGAGATGGGTGCCTGCTGCGAGACCATCGGCGAGAAAAATAAGCTCTGCTATCGCGCACAGTGTGTAGCCACAACGAAAGGCATTGTCGCTGCTATGGGGTGGAGTGAGGACCGTTATTCAGTGGCGTTTCAATCACGGTTTGGAAATCAGGCATGGATACAACCTTATCTCGATGATCATTTAGAAGCGCTAATCGAGAAAGGGGTTAAAAAAGTCGCAGTCGTAACGCCTTCTTTCGTCTCTGATTGCCTCGAAACCATCCATGAAATCGGTATCGAATACCGGGAAGAGTTTATGGAAGGAGGCGGCGAAGCCTTTCAGTTAGTGCCAAATCTCAACGACGATAAAACATGGTTCGATTCGGTATTTCAAATTTCTAAACAGAAATTGCAGGGGCTTTAACGGCTAACTTCCCGTTTAATTCATGAGAACAAAACTGTGATCTAGATCATAGTTTGCAATGTTGTTCTGGTTATTCTGAACACTCTATTCAATTATGAAGGAGTGGAGACGATGCTAGAAGATCACGACATGAAAGACCGTCAAGTTCACGCGCACCTGCAACCAGTCATTCTAGGAATCTTGGTTTGTTATGTAGCGATTATGGCCGTTGGCTACTGGGCTGGGAGTTTGTTTTAAAAAAAAGGGCTGATCCAGTGATGGACCAGCCCTTTCCTATTGCTTAACACATCGAATGAAGGTTGGAAAAGCCTGCGCGCTTAAGCACTAATCGCGCGCTTTACCAAATTCTCCATTAGCGGAATCTTAAAGCCGTTATGCGCGAGTGCGCGTGCGCCCTCAGAGGCTATGCCCGCAACGCTCGCCGCGATTACCGCTCCTTTGGCTTTTCCCTGAACAGCTTGCTCAACGCTTCGCAGGCGCTTTGGCGTAGCCTGCACTCCACCACAGACGACGCGCGACTCTTGAATAGTGCCGTTCTCGACCTGAAACGCGGCTGCTACATTCACCAGTGAGAAATCCCACACATTGCGATCGGCGACCTTCTCATAATAGAACGTCGCATTGGCCCAGGCTTTGGGCAACCTAACCGCAGTAAGAATTTCACCCGCGCGGAGCGCAGTGGTGTTCTCGATATCGACCGCAGGCCCGACGAAATACTCTTCGGCGGACAGCGTGCGCTCACCGTCAATCGAACGCAGCACCATAGTCGCGTCGAGCGCGACGAGAGCTGGGGCCGTGTCGGAGGCGCCTGCGGCCACGCAGCGGCTGGTTTCAAACAGCGAATGCTCGCGGTTCATGCCCTGTGGCGTGTCGGCATAGCAAAGATTCCCGCCCGCTCTGTAGCAAGACAGCCCGCGGCGATAGTACCAGCAGCGTACATCTTGCGAGACGTTGCCGCCGAGTGTGCCGATATTGCGGATCTGTGGGCTTGCGACGACAGACGCGGCTTTCGAAAGCAGAGAGTAGCTCTGTTTGAGCAGACCGTTTTCGGCGATTTCGGTCAGCGTGGTAAGTGCACCGATTTCTATTCCGTCGGCGGTCTCCCGCACCCCGCGCAGAGATTCGATTGCGCTGAGGTCAATGAGCGCATCGGCGCGCTTCGCGCGGTCTTTGAGCCAGCCGTAAGTGTCTTGTCCGCCACCCACTAACCAACCACGATCTGCGTAGCGGCTCGCTATGTCGAGGGCGTCCTCAACCCGTACCGGTTGGTACAGCTCCATATTTGGCATTACGTCATAAGATGGCATAGTTAACCTCAGAAAGTGTTTGTTTTCAGATACTTGGTACTGTAATCATTGCCAGCCAAGTGGTTAATAATCATGTCTGTTGTAGTCGGTGCGGTGTTAAATACGTGACCGTCGAGGGCATCCGAAATCGCGCTGGCAAGCGCAGCAGCGGCAGCCCCTTGGGTAGGTTCACCAATGCCGCGACCGCCTGTAGGGTTTTGTGGGTCGGGGATATTTACCGCGCCCATCTTCGTCTCAACATTGACGTCCAAATAGGTCGGCGGCTTGCTCTGGTAAAGACCCGTATTCGCTGGCAGACCATTTTGCGGGTCGTACACATGACGCTCGAATGCTGCTAGCCCAACACCCCAAACAGCGCCACCGCGCATGGCGTTCTCGAAGTTTTTGGGATGGACCACAGTGCCGCAATCAGCAATCGCCGTGTAGTCCAAAATTTCGATTTTGCCCGTGTCTTTGTCCAGTTCGATTTCGCAGAAGCCAACGAGGATTCCGGGTGGTTGACCCTCGCCGGGAATATTGTCTTTAGCGACTCCGATTAATCCAGAACCAGCGAGGCCTTGCACCGCTCGTTGGGTAATCGGATTGATATCATCCGGATACTCCTCGCCGCTGAACTTGCCACCCAATTCAATCGCGCGGGCGGCGGCTTGTGCATAGGTTAGCCCTCGGCCCGGCTCGGCGCTTGCAAAGACGCGTTCATCGCCAATCGTGTAATCCTCTGGCGCGCCGCCAAGATCTTGTGCAGCAATTTCTTTCAGTTTGGTAATGGCATCTTGCGCCGCCACCCAGTTAGTTCGAGTGTGTGTAAAGATAGTATTGGAGCCACCCTGTCCCGAACTGTGAGGCAGATGATTATCTGTGCGGCCACGGAGAATTTCGCATCGCTCCCAAGGCACTTGCAGCGCTTCAGCCGCGGCGCGACAGGTGCCCGCATAGGAATAGGTGCCCAAGTTTCCTACGCCGCTATGAATATAGAGTCTACCGTCGGGGCCGATGCGCACGAGGCCATCGTATCCCCGGCCGCCAGCGCCATGGTAGCCGATACCGACACCGAGTCCCCTGACTTTGCTGCCATTCTGCTTCGCTAAGGCGTTTTTCTCGGCCCAACCAAACGTGCGCATGCCTTGGTCTAATGCTTCGCGCACGAAGGCGCTAGTAACCGGTCCCTGTCCGCCGCCTTGAAAGCCTCCGCTATCGATCGCATTGATGCGGCGAAACGCGACGCGGTCCATGCCTATGGCTTTCGCGGCTTTGTCGGCGATGGGGGCAAGCACTGCTGCCATCTCGTTCTGACCCGGGCCGCGCTGCGCGCCGCGAGGGGTTGTGTTGGTATACACAGATATTCCGCGGAACCGCATGTTTTCTGGCTGATAGGCAACGGTAACATGCTGTGCGGAGGAATTTCCGCTGCCGGCGCCGGTCATGCCGCCGTCATTCACGACCACAAGATCGATGGCAGAGACTTTGCCATTTTCTTTCACGCCCATCCGTATCCAGCCCTGCATGCCGGAGCGTGCGGAACCGATATAGAATTCTTGCTCGCGCGTAATTCTCAGCTGCAGCGGCCTATTTAGTCGCTTGGCGAAATTGCCAGAGATCGCCATATAGGGGTAGGGGCCAATCTTGGAGCCGAAACCGCCACCGGTTGCCTCATTGATAAATATGAGATTGGCGGGATCGATGTCAAGCATACGCGCGAGACCATTGTCGTTGGCACTCTGGCTCTGCGAAGAGCCGTGGAAATAGCATTTGCCGTTTTCCCAATACGCCATACAGGTGCGAGATTCGAGAGAGTGGTGCGGGTAGCCGATAGTGACGAACGGCTCTTCGACAATGGCTGCAGCTTCAGCAAAGCCTGCATCTAGGTCGCCGAATGTCCACTCTGTTGTGAACTCAGCCCCTGCGGGTTCTTTGCCCGCACGGAGCGCATCGATTGCCGATTGTGGCCATTTGATATCGCGAATTTCGGCGCCGCGTATAGGTGTGCCCTCTGGGCCTTCCTCCTGCGTTCGCACTAGGGTGTTGCCCTCTGGATAGGCATTTGCACCGCCCGGCGAGAGGCTTTCGAGTGGGTCAACCACAAACGGTCGCCGCTCGAAATCAACTCGTATTTTTTCGATTGCCGACTCGGCGATTTCTTCGGTGATAGCCGCGACTGCGAGAATAGGTTGGCCTACAAAGCTGACATACTCAGAAGCAAGCGCAGGATTACCCGGCGGGGCGACCGGTGGGAGGTCGTCTGCGGTGAATATTCCGAGGACGCCATCCATGCGCAGCGCTTCGGTGGCATCAATGCCAACGACCCTGCCACTGGGCAGAGGGCTTGTTAATAAGCGAGCAAAGACCATACCTTCGCGCTTGTAGTCTTCGGCGTATTTAATTTCGCCCGTAACTTTTCCGGGCACGTCTGGTGGCGTAAAGTCGAATCCTATGTGTGTACTCATGCTATTTGCCCCGAGGCGCG
>LICD01000093.1 GCA_001438145.1 OM182 bacterium BACL3 MAG-120619-bin3
TCAAAGGGAGAAAAATATTTTTAGCCGCAAAAAAAAACGCCGGACTCGCTTGCGAATCCGGCGTTTTCGAACGTAGCTTTCGCACGTAGCTTTCTAACGTCAGTCTCGAACGTCGTAGAATTAGCGCTTTGAGAACTGTGGCTTCTTACGCGCTTTGCGTAGGCCCACTTTCTTACGTTCTACTTCTCGCGCGTCGCGAGTCACGAAACCTGCCTTACGTAGTGTAGGCTTTAGCTCCATGTCATATTCCATCAATGCACGCGTGATGCCGTGACGGATCGCGCCGGCCTGACCGAAGCTACCACCACCACGCACTGTCACGTTAATGTCGAACTTCTCGATCATTTCCACCAGCTCTAATGGTTGGCGAACAATCATGCGAGCAACTTCTCGACCGAAGTATCCGTCTAGAGGACGCTTGTTGACAGTGATCGCGCCGCTGCCGTTCTTGAGGTAGACCCTCGCAGTCGAGGTCTTGCGACGACCAGTTCCGTAGTATTGCGTAATAGACATAGAACTAAGCTAACCTCTTAAAATTGAACAGCTTGTGGCTGTTGGGCACCGTGAGGATGCTCGCCACCTGCGTAGACTTTTAATTTTTTGAACATGGCACGGCCGAGTGCATTCTTAGGCAGCATACCTTTCACTGCATTTTGAATGACGCGCTCTGGCGCACGCTCTATGAGCTTTTCGAAAGAAATAGATTTCAAACCACCGGGGTAAGCCGAGTGGGTATGGTAAATCTTACCCTTCGCTTTGTTGCCTGTTACCTTCACTTTTTCGCAGTTCACGACGACGACGAAGTCCCCTGTGTCGATGTGCGAGGTGAACTCGGGCTTATGCTTGCCACGGAGGCGAAGCGCTATCTCAGCCGCCATTCTACCTAGTGTTTGGCCTTCGGCATCAACCAGGAGCCAGTCCTGATTAACTTCATTTGTTTTTGCGCTGTAAGTCTTCATCGATTAGTCATCGGTCTTTACTTTAAGGAGGGCGAATACTACCGGAGCAAATTAGATCTTTCAAGCGAATTTAAAAGGATTTCACCCTCTTCAACCGCGATGCGCTGTCGCAAGGTAATCTAAAGATTGCATTTCCAATAGCCGAGAGGCGGTTCGCTCAAATTCGAAACTCAACTGCGTTCCCGTATAGAGCGCTAATATAGGCGCTGTCGCCGAAGCAATCAACTTAACTCTGCGATCATAGAGCTCATCGATGAGATTGATAAAGCGTCGGGCCTGATCATTGCGCGTTTCATCGAAGACCGGAATCCCGCTGATCAGCATTGTATGGAACAGCCTCGCCAGTTCGACATAGTCGAAAGCGCTTCGCGGACCGTCGCACAACTCTGCAAACTCGAACCAGACCACATCGTCGCCGACCCAAAGCGCGCGAAGCTCGCGCCCGAGGACCTCGACGGGAGTCTCGTGCGTTAAATGGGTCTCAGAAGGCACCAACTCATGGAGGCTTGCAAGCATAGCTGACCGAGCCTGCGCGTCATCTGGGCTATGATAAAGCGTCGCCTGTTCGAGGCTGCGCAACCGATAGTCGATGCCTGATCGAATTTCGACCACTTTGGTCTGCGCGTTAAGCAAGGCTATTGCCGGAAGAAAGCGAGCGCGCTGCAGCCCATTGCGATAGAGCCCGTCGGGCTGAATATTCGACGTGGTCACAAGCACCACCCCTCGCTCGAATAATGCGTCTAAAAGCCCAGCGAGAAGCATTGCGTCAGCGATGTCTTGCACAAAAAACTCGTCGAAGCAGAGCAGCTTAGCTTCTTTAGCTAACTCATCGGCAATGCGAACGAGCGGGTTCTTGTGCCCTTGCAACACCGCTAGACGCTGGTGAACCTCTTGCATAAAGCGGTGGAAATGCGTGCGCCGCTTAGGCACAGAATCTACAGAGTCGAAGAAAAGATCCATAAGATAGGTCTTCCCCCGTCCTACCCCACCCCACAGGTAGAGCCCCTTGCAAGGTGTCTCATTCGCTCGCCCGAACGCACGCTTAACCTGATTCCGCAAGCCACGGCCTTGAAGAGCAGCCTCCTTCAACTCGTTCAAGAGTCGCTGCAATTCACCTACGATTCGAACTTGCTCGGAATCTTCGCTGATCTTTCCTGAAGCGACATCATCCCTGTATTTTGCTAACACATTGCCTTTGGACACGAGAGTTTGCTTCCTTACTTCGGGCAGGGTCGATGGCTCAGACCTTACTCATATTATGCTGCTGTTACCTTGAACTCAGCGGGCAACAATCGAGTGTTTTCACTGACTAAACTTAGAATTTTTACGAATTAGCTTATGCCCGCAAATCCTTAAAGCTAAAAAATAAGCCTAAAATCGCGAGCCGGTGATTGTACGGCAGTGCGGACAACCCCTCTACACGAACCTTCAATCTCATTAACCTTGTAGGCTATACTACCCACCGAAACGCAGGCAGTGACAAGTCCCTCTAACCTCCGGACCCACTGCCTGCCGAACCCCCTTAGTCCGAGGACCCCCGAATGACCTGGATTATAGTAGCAAGTAGCCTCCTCGCGGGAGTTGTTATCGGTTTGCTCATCGGCGGGAAACTGAGCGCCAACCCGAGTCGTGTCAAAGAGCTCGAAGCACAGCTGCGCGAGGCAAAGGAAACCGATCGGAGATACCGCGACAATGTCAGCGATCACTTCAGCATGACCGCCGATCTCGTGCACCACATGACAGAAAGCTATCGCGAGGTCTATGAACATCTCGCTAGCGGGGCACAGGACCTGTGCCCCGAAGACGTTGCCGGTAAATTACTCCCCGCCAAGACAGACGCTGGCTTTAACGAGGAGACAAGTGCTGGTGAATTAGGCGCGCTAGTGCCGCCGAAGGACTACGCCGCCAAGGCCACGCCCAATCAGAAGGGCGCGCTCTCCGAAGATTTCGGCCTTGAGAAGCCGGCGCCAGCGGACGACTAACAGCCAAAAAAGGCTCAAAGCATCCACGCGATCTTAAACCGAGGGCGCAGCTGCTTTGATCGGCGCAGGGCAATCAAATGTGAATTGCCTTGAACCCTCTCGCCACTTGGTCATCGTTTAGCCATTAATTATTCGTCACTTAAGCGATCGCATTGAGGAGTCTACGCACCTCAATCAAGTTGCATCTGGACTAACCACAAGGCTCGCTATGCAAGATTACACGCTAACGCATCTGAAACAACTCGAAGCCGAGAGCATTCATATTATCCGCGAGGTAGTCGCCGAATTCGACAATCCGGTGATGCTCTACTCGGTCGGCAAAGATTCCGCTGTCATGCTGCATCTTGCCCTCAAAGCCTTTTATCCCGGAAATCCGCCCTTCCCACTTCTTCACGTCGACACGACTTGGAAATTCCGCGAGATGATTGAGTTTAGAGACCGCCATATCGCCAACCTGGGCCTTGAACTTATCGTGCACACGAATCAGGAAGGCGTCGCCGCGGGCGTTGGGCCGTTTACTCATGGCAGTGAAAAACACACTGACATTATGAAAACCCAAGCGCTCAAACAGGCGCTTAACAAACACAAATTCGATGCCGCTTTCGGTGGCGCACGCCGCGATGAAGAAAAATCGCGCGCGAAAGAACGCGTGTTTAGCTTTCGCGACAGCAACCATACATGGGACCCAAAAAATCAGCGCCCCGAACTGTGGAATATCTACAACAGCAAAATAAATAAGGGCGAAAGTATTCGCGTCTTCCCACTGTCGAATTGGACAGAACTGGATATTTGGCAGTACATACATCTCAATAATATTGACATTCCCGGCCTATATTTTGCAGCCCCTCGACCTGTCGTGAACATTGATGGCATCGACATTATGGTCGACGATGACAGAATGCCCATCGCTGAACACCAAAAGATTGAGATAAAAAACGTTCGATTTAGAACCCTCGGCTGCTATCCACTGACTGGCGCAGTCGATTCTAATGCGACGACACTGCCCGAGATAATTCAAGAAATGCTCCTTGCTACAAGCTCGGAGAGACAAGGGCGACTGATCGATAGCGACAAAGCTGGCTCGATGGAAGAGAAGAAACGCAAAGGCTATTTCTAAAGTATTCAAACCCTATTTCAGTCAAGCCAAATGCCTTCTCTTGGCCACTAAAAACAAACTAAGGCACATTATGTCTCACAGCTCAGAACTGATTCAGTCCGATATAGACGCTTACCTTGCTCAGCATGAACGCAAAGAATTACTGCGCCTATTAACCTGCGGCAGCGTCGATGACGGCAAGAGCACGCTCATTGGACGCCTGCTCCACGACTCCAAAATGATCTATGAAGATCAGCTCGCGGCGATAGAAAAAGACAGTGCTAAGTCGGGCACTACTGGCGAACGCATCGACCTCGCGCTGCTCGTTGACGGCCTTCAAGCCGAACGTGAGCAGGGAATCACGATCGATGTAGCCTACCGTTATTTCTCGACTGCGAAACGAAAATTTATTATTGCTGACACGCCGGGTCACGAACAGTACACGCGCAATATGGCAACGGGCGCGTCGACCTGCGATCTCGCTATCATTCTTATCGATGCGCGCCATGGCGTTCAAACCCAGACACGTAGACACAGTTATATTGCGTCTCTACTTGGTATCAAACAGCTTATTGTCGCCGTCAACAAAATGGATCTTGTCGATTACCGTGAGACACGGTTCGATGAAATTAGGGAAGAGTATAAAGCGTTTAGTGAAAGCCTCCCGGCCGCTGAGTTTCACTTCATTCCGCTTTCGGCGCTCGAAGGCGATAATGTCGTCGAGGTCAGCAAAAACATGGCCTGGTTTTCTGGCGAGCCGCTGATGACTCTGCTTGAGAACATTCCGATAAACGCGAGTCGCAATCTTGTCGACTTCCGCTTCCCGGTGCAATACGTCAATCGCCCGAACCTCAATTTTCGAGGTTATTGCGGCACAGTAGCATCGGGAGTGGTGCGTAAAGGTGACTTAATTACCGCCCTGCCCTCGGGGAAAAGCAGCCGAATAAAATCGATTGTGACCTATGACGAAGAGATTGAGACCGCGTTCGCTCCGATGGCGATCACGCTTACCCTCGAAAACGAAATCGATATTAGCCGCGGCGACATGCTTGTCCACAGCGACAACAAGCCCGGCTCTGCATCGACGTTCGAGGCAGACCTTGTGTGGATGGCAGACGCAGAGATGCGCCCAGGTATCGACTATGACCTCAAAATAGGCAGCAAAACCACGGGCGCTCGAATCAAAGCGCTGCAGAATTTGGTCGATGTTAATACTCTCAACCGAAGCCCAGCGCCTAGCCTAAAACTCAATGAGATTGGCCGTGTCGAAATCCAAGTGGAACAGGCACTGAGCTTCGATGACTACCAGCAGAATCGAGCGACGGGGAGTTTCATTCTTATAGACCGGCTGACCAACGTAACCGTCGGCGCAGGGATGATTGCATACAAGGCAAGCAAGCCTGCCTCCAATAAATCTCATGGGCATGGCAGCTATGTTACTCCTGACGAGCGCGCCGCTCGCTTCGGGCAACAGCCGGTCACTTTACTCTTCATCGGACTGTCTGGCTCAGGAAAAACGACGCTTGCACATGCGGTCGAACGCGAACTATTCGAAAAAGGCCATGCCAGCGCTGTACTAGATGGAAAAACCATGCGCCAAGGAATAAGCGGCGACCTAGATCATAGCTCGCAAGGACGCGCTGAGAACCTAGTCCGTAGTGCGCATGTCGCGCAATTCTTAAATGACTCTGGTCTGATTTGCTGCGCCTCTTTTGTGGCGCCGACTCGCGCTTCCCGCGAGAGAGCAGCGAACATTATCGGGGCAAATAATTGTCTTATCGTCTATTTGAACCCCCCTCTTGCGGTGTGCCAACAGCGCGATCCGAGTGGGCTCTACTCAGCGTCGACGACAGATATTCCGGGCGTTTCATTCGAATACGAGACCCCAACTAACGCTGCCCTCGAATTAGACACCTCAGCGCTGACGCCGCAAGACTGCGTCGAAAAAGTGATGAGGCTACTGGGCGAACGAGGCGTTTTATAGCGCTAAACGGGATTGTCTATGTCGATGAACTGGTGGGCTAAGTCGAATTTATCTGCCAGCACTGCCGCGAGCGCCTGAACACCATAGCGCTCGGTGGCATGATGGCCCGCACTGATGAAATGCACCCCCGACTCGCGCGCGATGTGCACCGTGGGCTCAGATATTTCACCAGTGAGATAGGCATCGACACCTGCTTGCACTGCTAAGTCTATGTAGCTCTGCGCGGCGCCAGTACACCAAGCGATACTCTCTATCTGTGAGGCACCTCCGGCACTCAGACTCGCTTCAATAATAAGCGGGTCTCTGCCCAGACAGTCTCCTATATGCGCAGCCAATTCGGCACAGCTCATGGGCCTCGGCAGGCGACCTACAAGCCCTATAGGGTGATTACTGTGACGGCCCATCTCTCCGGTCTGCTCGAGTCCGAGGCGCCTTCCTAACTGCACATTATTACCGAGCTCGGCATGGGCATCGAGTGGCAGGTGATAGGCCAGCAGGCTAATTTGGTTATTGAGCAACAGCTCGATGCGCTTACGCTTGATGCCGACAATCGTCTGCTCCTCGCCCCGCCAAAAATAGCCATGGTGAACGAGGAGTGCATCGGCTCCCGCGTCGATTGCAGCTTCGATAAACGCCCTGCTTGCGGTTACCCCGCTGACTATTTTTTCAATCGTAGGCTTGCCTTCCACCTGCAGCCCGTTAGGAGCATAGTCTTTAAACTGCTCTGTGCGAAGAAGCGAACTGATTGTCGATTGCAACTCTGTAAGGCTTACCGCCATGGACCTGTCCTCTGGTAGACTATGCGCGTCTATTGATACTTCGCCTTCAGGCGCTAGGCATAAGATAATAACAATAAAAGCTAGGGCAGACCTCTTACAGTGAAACCAAGCAATCGAGCGCAAGCCATCGACCGCCTCGCGACTACGCTGCGTTTTCTCGCGTGGCCTATTGCCTGCGGGCTTCTCTTGGCGATCGTCATCGTGCAATACAACCAGCTCGCGCAATTGTCGCGTAGCAGCCAACCACCCCCTTTGGCCAGGGCGCTTGCCGCACCGAGCTTTGCCGATGTCATTGCACATGCCTCGCCGGCGGTCGTGAGCATTAATGCAACAAGCGTTAATGTCGGTTCGGTAGAACGCGCCTCACCAGACAAAGTTAATCTCTACCTCGAAGAGCGCGCGAGCCTAGGCTCCGGCGTTATTATCAGCGCCGACGGCTATATTCTCACTAATTTACATGTCGTCGATACGCTATTCGATGCGTTCAATGCACAGGTCACACTCGTCGATGGTCGTCAGACACCCGCAACCGTCGTTGCGTGGGATGAAGGCAGTGACCTTGCTGTATTACACATCAATATGGACGGACTCACGCCCATCCCTCGCGGCGACGACAGCAGCCTCCGCGTTGGCGACGTTGTTTTCGCTATCGGGTATCCCCGTAACGTTGGCCAGTCTGTCTCGCAAGGTATTGTCAGCGCGCTGCGACGCGGCGCCGATGGCACTATCGAGCGCATACAAACAGATGCCGCAATCAATCCCGGCAACTCGGGCGGCGCGCTAATCAATTCGAACGGCGAACTCGTCGGCCTTAACTCTTCTATTCTCTCTAAATCGGGCAATTTCGAAGGGATAGGGTTCGCAACGCCTGCCTCCCTCGCCGTGAACGCGCTCGAAGAAATGGTCGCTCAGGCGATCGAGGGTAACGCAGGCTATTTAGGCGTTATTACAGGTGAAGCGCTCGGGCCGCGCTCGAGCGAACTTTTCTTCGGCATCGATTCGGTGCGAGGAATGCTTGTCGAAAGCGTCGATGAGGGCGGTGCCGCGATGCGCGCGGGAATCCAGCCTGGAGACGTTATCACTCGCGTGCAGGGAACCAAAGTAATCGATGGCGGCAACATTATGGCCGAGGTTCGAAATAAAAAGCCGGGGGATACGATCGAGGTAGAAGTCTACCGGCAAGGCCAGACTCTCACCTTGCCGACGACTCTCGGCTTCGGCCAGGCGATTATTATCGAGCCCTAACTTAACTCGACTAGGCTTTGATAAGACGATACTCAGCAGACAGCGCGTGTGCCTGCAGATGCTCGTTGCGCGCCAGTTCACCGGCGGTCTTTGCCAGACGGCTAGCCCCTTCTCGCGTACTAAAGATTATCGAGCTGCGCTTCTGAAAATCGTAAACGCCGAGCGCCGAAAAGAATCGCGCAGTGCCTGACGTTGGCAAGACGTGGCTTGGACCCGCGCAGTAGTCGCCAAGCGCCTCGGCGCTATAGCGCCCCATAAAAATAGCGCCCGCATG
>LICD01000094.1 GCA_001438145.1 OM182 bacterium BACL3 MAG-120619-bin3
CTCGAAGCCGGCTAAGATCGCCCTCACTAGAATGAGGCTGCTGAGTGTAAAGCATTTCTGCCACCACGAAGCCCAGCACTGAGTCTCCTAAAAACTCGAGCCGCTCATTGTGCGACGCGCTTGCGCTTCGATGGGTGAGCGCCAAGCGAAGGAGTGATTCATCTTTAAATTGGTAGCCTATCTGTGTAGTCAATCGACTCAGGCTTGCCTGCTTAGCTGAAGTCATTGTTACCGGCTCCCCTGCGACCTCGGCATTGAGTAGCGCACAGCCTACTCTGGCTGCGCGAAGAAGGCGTTGTTTTCGAATGTCGGGAAGTTCAACCCTGGGTCTTTATGCAACCAAACCGCGATCGCTTTCCCAACTATATTGTCCTCGGACACTGGCCCCCACACGCGGCTATCTGCGCTGTTCTCTCTATTATCCCCGATCATAAAATAGTGTTTCGGCGGCACTATCCAGCTTGTGCGCCCTCTCGAAGAATTAACGCTTGGTATATGCTGTGTCGAATGCGTAACGCCATTGTACGTCGCTGCGTTGAGCACTCCATCGAGGGGGCCTATGCTTGTGTCGACTTTAATATTTTCAACGAATTCTTCGGGGATGAGTTCGCCGTTTACCGACAGCCTTTGGTTCTCATAACGGATCGTATCACCTGGCAGACCGATAACACGCTTAATATAATATTGGTCAACGTGTGGTGGAATGAAAACCATAATCTCGCCGCGCTGAGGCTCGGCAACATCGAGTATTTTTGTGCCCAAAACAGGAAGACGCAGCCCGTAAGCGAATTTGTTGACGAGAATGAAATCGCCGACTTTAATCGTTGGAATCATCGATCCGGTCGGCACTTGATAAGGCTCGAACAAAAATGACCGTAGCATTAGCACGAACAGCAAGACTGGGAAAAAGGATTTCGCGTATTCGGTGAGCAGAGGCTCTTGCAAGAGTCGTTGCGTCTCTTGTTCGACTTGTTCAACGCTTAATTTAGGATCGTTGCTGGCACGCGCTTCAAAGGCTTCTGCAGATTTTATTCGCCCTCCCTTTACGAGCAGGCTATCAAGTATCCAGATAACCCCGCATCCTGCGACAAGACATACGAGCACGAGCGAAAAATCGATATCCATTAAAAACTTCCTTTATTTAGCTGTCGACTTTAAGCACTGCGAGGAAAGCCTCTTGCGGCACTTCGACATTGCCTACTTGCTTCATGCGCTTCTTGCCCGCTTTTTGCTTCTCGAGGAGCTTTTTCTTACGGGTAATATCACCACCATAACATTTCGCGGTCACATTTTTACGCAGCGCTTTGACTGTTTGGCGCGAGATGATTTGCCCACCGATGGCCGCCTGAATAGCCACATCGTAGAGCTGTCGCGGGATCAGTTCTTTCATTTTTTCAACGAGCGCGCGTCCTTTGCCCAACGCGTGATCCCGATGCACGATCAGCGCCAATGCATCTACCCTATCCCCGTTTATTAACACGTCGAGACGCACCAGCGATGCTTGGTCAAACCGTAAGAACTGATAGTCTAATGACGCATAGCCACGGCTCACCGATTTAAGTCTATCAAAGAAGTCGAGCACAACCTCATTCATAGGCAGCTCATAGCTCAGAGAAACCTGCTTGCCAATAAACTGCATATCCCGCTGCACACCTCTTTTAAGCACACACAGCGTGATGACGCTGCCGAGATGTTCGTGAGGGACCAATATATTGGCAAGGACTATTGGCTCTCGCATTTCTTGAATGGAGGCAACAGGCGGAAGCCGCGACGGGCTATCGACTTTAACAACGTCGCCATTGTTCATCACCACTTCGTAGACAACAGTCGGCGCGGTAGTGATTAGGTCTAGGTCATACTCTCGCTCGAGCCGCTCTTGGATAATTTCCATGTGCAGCATACCCAGAAAGCCGCAACGAAAGCCAAAGCCCAGCGCATCGGAGTTTTCTGGCTCGTACTGTAACGACGAGTCGTTCAGCGTGAGCTTGGACAATGCATCACGAAACGCCTCGAAATCGTCGGAGGAAACGGGAAATAGGCCAGCATAAACTTGAGGCTGAATTCGCTTAAATCCGGCAAGCGCCTCAACCTCAGGCGTACTCGCAAGCGTGATTGTATCCCCAACCGGCGCGCCTAAAATCTCTTTGATACCGGCAACAACGAATCCTACCTCGCCTGCGCCGAGCGAAGGCAACTCGGTGCGTTTGGGGGTGAAAACACCCACGCTGTCGACGACGTGTGATTTACCAAGAGACTTGGAGATAATCTTGTCGCCTTTTTTAAGCGTTCCCGCCATCACCCTCACGAGCGACACAACGCCTAGGTAGTTATCGAACCATGAATCGATTATGAGTGCCTGTGTTTTCGCCTCGCGATCGCCGACAGGCGCCGGAATTTTTTTCACAATTTCTTCGAGAATATCCTCGATCCCTAAACCAGACTTCGCGCTCGCACAAACTGCATCTTGGGCATCGATGCCAATAATCTCTTCTATTTCAATTTTGACCCGGTCAGGCTCAGCCTGTGGCAAATCCATTTTGTTAAGCACCGGCAACACTTCTAGCCCCTGCTCAATCGCTGTGTAGCACGTGGCCACCGATTGCGCCTCAACGCCCTGCCCTGCGTCGACAACCAAGAGCGCACCTTCGCATGCTGCGAGTGAACGGGAGACCTCGTAAGTGAAATCCACGTGTCCAGGGGTGTCGATGAAGTTCAGCTGATAGCGGATACCGTCGCGCGCTTTGTAATAAAGCGTCACACTCTGCGCTTTGATCGTGATGCCGCGCTCGCGCTCAATATCGAGAGTATCGAGAATCTGCTCTGCCATTTCACGCTGAGTGAGGCCGCCGCAGGTCTGAATGAAGCGATCGGCAAGCGTAGACTTGCCGTGGTCAATATGGGCAATAATTGAAAAGTTACGAATATAGCTTAGGTCGGTCACAGAGTTGGCGTCGCAGAGTAAAGTTCGGTGAGGGATAACAAGGGTATCCAGAAGCCGGCAAGTCTACAGTATCTGGCGTATTCTGTCAGGAAGTTTGAGAGGAGCCATTATCGCTGAATCCCGCATGATTCGGCGCTAAAGAGGCCAGCTATAGCTCCCAGAGGGAGCCATAACTCAGTGCTGAAATGAGGTGAAATACTAAGGCTTGAGTTCGAGCGACAAGGTGGTTCCCTGCCCCTGCCGGACGATACGGATCTGCACAAAGCCGCTCGCGGGCAGCGATTCTGCAACGCTGGCAAAGTCGCTCACCGAAGGCACAGGCTGGCGATTTAGCGAGACTACCACGTCGCCTTCGCGCAGCCCTGCCTCCCTGCCCGGCCCTTCTTCGACCTGCGCGATACGCACCCCATCGATGCCCGCGACTTGCCGAGTCTCTTCGCTGAGTTCAGAGATTTTAAAACCTAAGGGATTGGCTCGTTCGGGCGCGGTATCTTCGACGACTATCGATGCTTCATTGGTCGGCGAGCTGCCTAAAACGACTGTTAGCCTGCGCTCCTCACCATCGCGAATTAGACGGACTGCAGCTTCGGTACCTGGCTGGTATTGCCCAACGTAGAATGGCAAGTCGGTGTAATATTCAATCTCATGCCCGTTAAATTCAACAATGATGTCTTCGTCCTGCACTCCTGCGTTGCCAGCTGGACTCTCATCGATTACGCCATCGACGAAGGCACCGCGCGGGCGATCCATGTCGAAAATTTCGGCCAGCGCATAATCAACCTCACGCATTCGCACTCCCAGCAAACCCCGTTCAACGGCACCTGACTCTTTTAACTGAGCGACAACATTCATCGCGACATTGCTAGGAATTGAGAAGGAGATGCCGTTAGAGCCGCCCGTACTACTTAGTATTTGCGAATTGATTCCGACTACATCGCCTTCTAGATTGAAGAGAGGCCCTCCTGAATTGCCTTGATTTATGGCCACATCGGTTTGAATAAACGCCATGTAGTTATACGCAGAATTTCCGGGGACAGAACGCCCCTTTGCACTGACAATGCCCGCCGCTGCAGAAAATTCGAGACCGAATGGCGAGCCTATTGCTAAAACCCAGTCACCTACTCTGACCGCCTCCGAATCGCCAAACTCGACAAAAGGCAGGTCTGCAGCGTCGAGCTTAAGCAGCGCGATGTCCGAAGGCTCATCAAGACCCACCACCTCCGCGTCGAATACCCGGCGGTCATTTAGCGTTACCTGAATCTGATCCGCGCCTTCGACGACATGGTTATTGGTTATCACAAAGCCGTCTGCCGAGATTAGGAAGCCAGAGCCCACGGCCCCTCTTTGCCTAGGTGCTCGGTCTTGGCGCTGGATATCCGGAATCTCATCTGGGCGCAATCCGCGGAGTAACTCCTCCAGATTTTCGTCACTCAGTTGTGGTCGCGGCGTGACGGTTCGGCGAGCGGATATCTCAACGATTGCGCTCGCGTTGGCTTCGACAAGATCTGCAAAATTAGGGAGATCGACTGCAGCGTTAACGTGTGTCGATACAAGCGCCGGCGCCAAAAGCTGGCTAGCAATGAGCAGCGTTCCAAGCAGAGCTCCCCGCGACGTGAAGCAATGAATCAGGTGAGAGAAAGGCTTACTGCCCATGGCAATGACTCCTTAGACGTTCTTGAGCGACTAGCTCTGATATAAACACTGCGCTGGCAGCATCAAATGGAAATGAGTGAAGTGCGAATGACTATATAGGACTGAACGAGAGAATTTCTAGTCTGGATCCACCTCGTGTTGCACTACCCCTGATATTTTAGCGGACGCTAAACTAAAAAACGCCTCAGAATAGAGGCGTTTTGCGGCAGGTACCCATTAGCGCTTAGGCGGGCTCTCGATAGTTTCGCTGACGAGCCTGTAAAGCGGAGAATCTTGAATATGCTCGATGCGCACTGGTTCGTCACTACTAAACGACATGCTTGCGATATAGTCACGCAGGCGCTGCTGAGCTTCGGCATCCACCTCTGTTCGTGCAGGCGCAGACGCCTCTGCAAGCATCCCCTCGCGCGCATCACCACTTAAGCGCTCAGTCGATTCCATAACCATCAGGGCGGGCGCCTCATTGCCTGGCAATGAAGTCTGCAAAGCCACAACGAAAGCAACAGCCACTGAGGCGGCAACGGCAAGCTTGGTGATACCACGTGTCCAAGGGGCGGCAAGCACAGCGCCTAACCCCGTTTGCTGCGGTTTTTCTAAATCTGACGGTTGGTCCTCAGAGAGCTCGTCGAGATTTGCGATTTGTTCTGCGACTCTCGCCGCAAATCCATCACTTAGCTTATAAAGCTCAGATCCTTCGCCATGAATCACTGCTTGCGACGCATTCAGACGCGCCCATTTCGCTGCGACCTCCGAGCTTGCAGAAGACAAGACTCGTCGTAGCTCGAACTCACTCGCTTCTCCATCTAGAAGCGCCGACAGGGCTTCGTCATCGAGTAGCTCGCGGCTTGTATTACCTGTCTCGTTAGCCATTTCTTGTTCGCTCATCGCTGAGTCCTTCTCATTGGGTCCTTTGCAGGGCCTTACCTTACCAACTTGTCTACATTTACAGGTGAAGCTTAATCACTTTATCGATCGCCTCGCGCGCTCTGAATATGCGCGACCGCACAGTACCTACTGGGCAATTCATCACCTCGGTGATGTCTTCGTAGCTAAGGCCAGAAAACTCCCTCAGCGTGAACGCGGTACGTAAATCCTCTGGCAGCTCTTCAATTGCCTTCTCGACAGCCTCTTTGAGCGCCGCCGTTGCAAGGCTCCCCTCTGGCGTCTCGTGATCGCGCAATGGCGAGCCAATATCGACCAGCTCGGCCTCGCCCGCGTCGAGATCGCTCGCTGGCGGTCTCCGCCCTCTCGCGACCAAAGTGTTTTTCGCCGTATTTACCGCGATACGGTAAAGCCACGTATAAAAAGCGCTGTCGCCTCTAAACAAATGCAGTGCCCGGTAAGCCTTAATAAACGCTTCTTGGGTTACATCTTCTACTTCTTGATGATCTTTGATGAATCGAGCCACCAGCGCCGCAACGCGATTTTGGTAGCGAAGCACGAGAAAGTTAAAGGCATTTTTATCGCCCGCTCTTACTCGATCTACTAACTGCTGGTCGCTCGCATCGGCGCCACTAAAACTCATTAATCAACTCCCTACTCCGTGCACTCGACCTGCACCGAGGGGAACAAATGCATTCAGACACCAAAGTAGACAGCATCTCAGTGCAAAAGTTCTCAGTTTCTATAAAATCGCGTCAATCTTTCTTTTGTCTTGCGTCTCGCGGCTCAAGGATCACGTTCGATGGAGTTCTCGCTAATCCGCGCATTCAGCGTAGGCGTATCCATCAGGACGCACAGCGCTGCGGCGGACTTTACTTTATACTTAATCAATTCAATAAGTTGCATAAAAATGACTAGCAGCGCCAATCCCTCACAATTCGACATTCTTATTATCGGCAGCGGCGCCGCGGGGCTAACCCTCGCGCTGAGAACAGCCGACTTTGCCCGCGTCGCCGTTCTAAGCAAAGGAAAACTGAGCCAAGGTGCCACTTTTTACGCCCAAGGCGGCATCGCAGCAGTCCTCGACAGCGAAGATAGCATCGAAGCACACGTCGCCGACACACTGAACGCGGGTGTCGGGCTCTGCCATCGAGAGGTCGTCGAACAAATAGTCGAGCACAGTGCAGAAGCAGTGAGCTGGCTTGTCGATCAAGGCGTGCCATTTACCACCATTGACGGCGGCGCGATTCACTCAAACGCAGACGCGGCGCCTGCTCGCTCTCATACTCTCTCTCCTACTCCGCCTAAGCTGAGCGACCTACACCTGACTAAAGAAGGCGGCCACAGCCATCGCCGCATTATCCATGCGACCGACGCTACTGGTAAAGCTGTGTTCGAGACCCTAAAAAACCGCGCTCTCGCACACCCAAATATTCACCTGCTCGAAGGCTACACAGCCGTCGATCTAATCACCAAAACAGACGATGCCGGCAAAAATGTCTGCGTGGGGGCCTACGTACTTAACCAATCTAACGAGGCGGTTGAACTGGTGAGCAGTAAATTCGTTGCGTTGGCCACCGGCGGGGCGAGCAAGGCTTACCTCTACACCTCAAACCCCGACGGGGCGAGCGGGGACGGCATAGCCATGGCCTGGCGCGCAGGTTGCTCGGTCGCGAATCTCGAATTCAACCAGTTTCATCCGACTTGCCTTTACCACCCGCACGCCAAATCGTTTCTCATAACCGAAGCCCTTCGCGGCGAAGGGGCGACACTCGAGCTGCCCGATGGCACACGCTTCATGCCTGACTTCGATAGTCGCGAAGAATTGGCCCCCCGAGACATCGTTGCCCGCGCCATCGATCACGAAATGAAGCGCCTCGGTTGCGACTGCGTGTATTTAAACATCACGCACAAACCCGCCGCATTTATCAAAGAGCATTTCCCCACTATTTATAGCCGCTGCCTCGAGTTTGGCATCGACATTACCCAAGATCGCATCCCTGTCGTTCCCGCCGCGCATTACACCTGTGGTGGCGTCGTCGTGAATCAGCGCGGCATGACCGACATAACCAATCTTTACGCAATTGGCGAAACGAGTTTTACGGGTCTACATGGGGCCAATCGTATGGCCAGCAACTCATTGCTCGAATGCTTTGTTATCGCCTTTGCCGCGGCGCAGGACATCGCGGGCAGATTCGATGCAACGCCGCTCGAAATCAATTTACCTCACTGGGATGCGAGCAGAGTGGTTGACTCCGACGACGAAATTTTAGTCTCGCACAACTGGGATGAACTGAGACGCTGTATGTGGGATTTTGTCGGCATCGTGCGTAACGACGAGCGCCTTATCAGGGCACGAAAAAGGATTAACCTTCTGCACGAAGAAGTGATTGATTATTACAAGAGACACCGCGTGACAAATGACTTGCTAGAGCTACGAAATCTGGTCCTCGTCTCGAGTTTGATCATTGATAGTGCGCTTACGCGCAAAGAGTCACGTGGCCTGCATTTCACGCTCGATTATCCTGACCTCGCTCCGGAGGCCGAAGACACTCATCTTCACCCCTGAACCCAGGACGCCGCGCTTAGCGGCTAAAGTATAGGTAGCGACGCAGCAGGCTCGCATCGCGTCGACTAAGACTCCCCGGCCACAACCGCAGGACGGTTGGCCGCCCATTCTTCTCAACACTTTCGAACCGAAGAATGATCAAAAATTCGCCACAGCGCACAAGACTCGGCACTGCCTTCTCAACAATGCCGGCTACTCCACCTAGGCCCCCTGCGCCTTGCTGAGTGATGAGTAG
>LICD01000095.1 GCA_001438145.1 OM182 bacterium BACL3 MAG-120619-bin3
CCGGCACGAGCCTTATCAACTTCGCTCGCGACGAAATTGTCGACGCCGAAGCGCTCCTGAGGGCACTCGACGCGGAAAAACTTGGCCGCTATGTCTGCGATTTTCCTCGGCATGAACTCATGGGCCGAGACGATGTCATCGCAATGCCACATATCGGCGCGAGTACTCGAGAAGCAGAAGAAAACTGCGCTATTATGGCCGCAGATCAGCTGATGGATTTCCTCGAAAATGGGCATATACGCAACTCGGTTAATTTCCCCGCTCTGACTCTCGACAGAGCCGAAGGCGCCGCGCGCGGCACCCGTCTCGCGATAAGCAATCGAAACGTGCCAAAAATGCTAGGACAGATTCTCGCTGTTCTTGCTGATCAGAATATCAACGTGCTCGACATGATTAATAAAAGCCGCGAAGACATTGCCTATAACCTTATAGATTTGGAGAGCGAGCCCTCAGCGGACTCCCTCGCTGCAATCGCCGCGATCGACAATGTGATTAAAGTCACGCTCATTTAATGAGCTAATTACCACAGAATACAAAACAACTTTTGGGAAAACGCTATGACACAGGTTTACAATTTTGGTGCCGGCCCTGCGATGCTACCTGCAGAGGTTATGAAAAAAGCGCAGGCTGAATTTCTAGATTATCAAGGCATGGGAGCTGGCGTCATAGAGATAAGCCATCGCTCTGACGAGTTCGATGCTGTATTGAATCGCTGCGACGAACTGCTCAAAGAGCTCGCTGGCATTCCCGACAATTACAAAATTCTTTATGTGCACGGTGGCGCGCAAATGCAGTTTTCTGCGGTGCCGTTAAACCTACTGGGCCTGAGCGCGACTAAATCAGCAAGTTATATCGAGACTGGCACTTGGGGCGTTAAAGCACGCAAAGAAGCCGCGCGCTATGGCAACGCTACTACCGCAGCAAGCAGCGCAGAGACGGGTTTTGACCGCATCCCTGAATTTGATGTCTCGAGCTTACCGGCAGACACGGCTTATTTACACATCACCAGTAACAACACGCTTTACGGCACACGGTGGCACAGCTTTCCACAGACCGGCACTATCCCTCTGGTCGCAGACATGACCTCGGAATTTTTGTCACGCGAAATTGATATTAGCCAGTTCGGCATAATTTTTGCCGGCCTACAAAAAAATCTTGGGCCAGCAGGGTTGGCGCTCGTCATCGTTCGCGAAGACCTCCTTGGCCATGCGCTGAAAGAGACCCCCTCATTACTCGATTATAGCGTTTACGCGGGCAGCCATTCGCTCGCCAATACTAACAACACTTTTGCTATTTACATGATGGGCCTCGTGCTCGAGTGGGTAAAACAACAAGGCGGCGTTGCTAC
This sequence comes from OM182 bacterium BACL3 MAG-120619-bin3, assembly GCA_001438145.1. Classification (GTDB taxonomy): domain Bacteria; phylum Pseudomonadota; class Gammaproteobacteria; order Pseudomonadales; family Pseudohongiellaceae; genus UBA9145. The sequence goes on from LICD01000095.1 coordinate 1,349, forward strand.
TCTCGAAGCTCAGAACGAGACAAAAGCCAAACTCCTTTACGACGTGATCGATGCGAGCGAATTTTACCTTGGCGTCGCAGACCCTGCGCATCGTTCGATCATGAACGTCACGTTCAATCTCGCCAAACCTGAATTACTTGATGCTTTTGTCGAACAGGCTTTAGACGCAGGCCTCTATGCACTCAAAGGTCACCGTGATGTAGGCGGCGCACGCGCCTCGATCTATAATGCAATGCCATTGGCAGGCTGCGAAGCCCTCGCCGTTTTCATGCGTAAATTCGAGAGCGAAAACGCCTAGGCTGAAGGTAGATGGAGCGAGAGCCCGTTTCGTTTAGCGAGCAAAACCAACCGCGGCAGCGCAAAATTATTCATTGCGACTGCGATTGTTTTTATGCCTCCATCGAGATGCGAGACAATCCCGCGCTGCGCGGTAAACCCATAGCCGTTGGCGGTTCTCCAGAACGCCGCGGCGTGGTGGCAACCTGCAACTACGAAGCGCGCGAATTTGGCATTCATTCAGCGATGGCCTCAGCCACGGCACGCCGTCTCTGCCCGGACTTGATTATTATCCGCACTGATATGGAAAAGTATCGCCTCGCCTCTTCACAAATCCATGAAATCTTTCAACGCTATACCGACCTTATCGAACCGCTCTCCCTAGACGAAGCCTTTCTGGATGTCAGCGACTGCGATGAGTTTAGAGGCAGCGCGACAAGAATTGCTGAGGCAATACGAAACGAGGTGCGCGAGGTCGTAGGCATAACTATTTCGGCCGGCATAGCGCCGAATAAGTTTCTTGCCAAAATCGCTAGCGACTGGAACAAACCCGACGGACAATTTGCTGTCCTACCGAACGACGTCGACGATTTCGTCGCGAAACTTGCGGTAAAAAAACTCCATGGGGTTGGCAAAGTCACTGCGGCAAAAATGCACAGGCTGAATCTGAGAACCTGCAATGACCTGCAAAACTTTGGTGCAGACGCCTTAACCGAACACTTTGGCAGCTTTGGCGAGCGGTTATTTGAACTCAGCCGCGGCATCGATAATCGGCCAGTTTCAACCGATCGCATCCGCAAATCAGTCAGCGTCGAAAACACATTTGATACAGATCTTCCCGATCTCGACAGCAGCCTTGAGGCAATGCTTGGACTCTTACCGAAACTGGAGCTTCGACTAAAAAGGTTAGATAACCACTATGCAATTAAGAAGCAGTTTGTGAAGTTGAAATTTCATGACTTTGTGACGACCACAGTGGAAATGCTTTCGGAGGACACCAATCCTGAGAATTACCGCACTCTCTGCGAGCAGGGATTTGCCCGCGGAGAACGAGCCGTGCGCTTGATCGGTGTTGGGGTTCGCGTTGAGCCGTTAGAAAATAGCGCCGAGGTCGTCTCAGGAGATCAGCTGAGCCTACTGCCAGCAGATGCAGAGTATGTGAAAAAGCCATGAGCAGATATCGCGCGCCGCAAAAACCCAGTTCCAACTATGTCACAGCAGAGGGGCGTCAGCGCTTAAGAGACGAGGTGTATCAGCTCTGGAAAGTCGAGCGCCCTGTCGTTACTCAGGCTGTCTCCGACGCAGCGGCACAGGGAGATCGATCCGAGAATGCTGATTACATCTATGGCAAAAGACGCCTACGAGAGATAGACAGTCGAGTGCGCTACTTGAGCAAACGTCTCGAAAATTTTATTGTTGTCGACCGGCCGCCCGAAGACCCTACCCGCGTTTTTTTTGCCGCCTTCGTAAGCGTCGAATTCGAGAACAGCGCCGGGGTTCTAACACAAGCGCGATACCGAATTGTCGGCGCCGACGAACTCGATCCTTCTCTCGGCTATATCAGCGTAGACTCTCCTCTTGCACGAGAGTTGATCGGGAAACGAGTGGATGACGAGGTCAGTGTCTCAACCCCAACTGGGGTAATCGACTATGCAATCGTCGACATAGAGTATGCGCAAGGCTAGGATTGAGTCGCAGTTACGTGGTGCACTTTTTATGCACTCGAGTGAACGCCCTTTACTCTGGCGGCAGAGCCTTTTGGAGTTGCGCCGATGACAGCAGTTACTCTGATCGCCCTACCCGGCGCACTAGGCTCCACGCTCACTATTCCCCTTGAGATGCTCAGCGCTGCACGCGACATCGCGCGATCGCGCCGGCATCCGGCCGCAGAGCTTTCCCTTACAATAGCGAGCGATGGTCACCGCTCTGTCGAACTGATGGGCGGCATGCGCTTAGAATGCGAAAGCTCTCTCCCCGACCTAACCTCAGCGCCGACCTCTCACATCGTTTTTATCCCTGGCTTTTGGGGCAATCCACGAGCGATGCTTCTAAAGAACGCAGGCGTTGTTGCATGGCTCGCTTCACAGCAGCCCGCCATCGTTTGCGCCATCACCACAGGGAGCTATTTCATTGCAGAGGCGGGGCTACTCGATGACTGTGACGCGACCACGCACTGGCGCTTTTTCGATGCTTTTGCAAAACGCTACCCGCGCGTCAACCTCCAGAGAAATCGGTTTATTACCCGATCGGCCAATCGTTACTGCACCGGCAGCGTGGATGCAGTACGCGACGTTATGCTACATCTAGTCGCCCATCTATTCGGCCGAGATATCGCCGCAGAAATTGCTCGTCATTTCACACACGAAATCGGGCCATCGATTCAATCTGCTCTACTAGCAGCATCACCACAAGACAGCCATCATGACGAAATCGTCGTGCAGGTGCAGTCATGGATCCATTCAAATTATCATCAAGAGGTAAGAAATGAAGATCTCGCAAAGCTCGCTAATATGAGCATTAGGAATTTAACGCGAAGATTTAAAAAAGCCACACAGACGAGCCCCTCAGCCTATTTAAGAAATACTCGCCTCGAAGAAGCTAGGGCACTTCTTCGTGACAGCAATGCGACCATAATTGAGATAGGCGATCTTGTCGGCTACCGAGATGCGAGTCACTTTATCGATGCATTCAAAACGCATACCAGCTCGACGCCAGGCGAATACCGGCGCCTAGTACGAGCGAAAGTATTTTCCGCGGTCTAACCGTTTCCAGTTCCGTCTAGAGGTAAACCACTAGCTCGAGCGCGCCTTCAGCGCGGCAAGTTGCTCTGCGGTCGCCTCTGCCTGATGCTTTTCTTTCCACTGCGCATAGGGCATGCCATAGATCGCTTCGCGCGACTCCTCTGCCGTAATCTCTAAACCCTTGTCTTCGGCAGCCGCGAGATACCATTTCGACAAGCAATTGCGGCAGAAATTGGCGAGGATCATAAGGTCGATATTTTGCACCTCTTTGTTGTCATCGAGGTGTGTGAGGAGACGGCGGAAAGTGGCCGCTTCGATTTCAGTTCGTTCTTGCTCAGTCATAATTTTGATCTCGTTTTTTTACGCAGTGACTATCCTGTTATAGGCAGCTTTTCACGAGGGCCAGAAACAAAAAAGCGCGCCGAGCTCTATTGTAAAGCTTAGCGCGCCTTTATGTTACCAAAGGTTATTTATGCGACGGCGTATTCACCCGTCTCGTCTAGCTCCTCGTCATCGACAGCGTCGCGCTCGATACTCGACTCTCCTACTAGCTCACCAACACTTAATTCGTGTATCGGTGTCGCCCGATGCTTTTTATCGACAGAGCGTAGCTGTCGTTCGGCTACGTTAAACGCATCTCGTATGGCGACATAGAGATCTTCATGAGATTGTTTGTCGTGCTGATCCTGATTGACCCTCACTTCGATTTGCGGCGTGTGTATTTCGATACTGACTGAATATACTTTCCCCTTGTGATGATGATTATGCGGGGAATCTAGGACAACGCGGCCGTTAATTATTTGATCGCAGTAGCGCTCAAGCTTATCAATTCGTTTCGCAACGGCTTCGGTTAGCGCGTCAGTTTGATCGATACTATGGAAAACAATTTGGATGTCATTAGTCATTAATTACTCCTAGCTACCATTAAAACAATCTAACTTATTATCAGCTCACGCTTGCGCGTGGCCTATGCCCTTCTTACTTGTGGATGCCCAAGTCATTTAGAACTTACGCTCCACTCCTCCTTCTCTCCTCGACAGTTTCATTCTAGCTATTTACTCTTTGAGTCTTCGTTGCCACAGCTGCAAGCCCTCGTCGCCGAAAGCCACTGCAGCGGATTTTCGGGCGCAGAACATCATCCCAATGCAGCAGTGCATCGAGAATCTGCGATAGGTGCAATGCCTTTCGCGTTTCTATCCAGAAAGTTTTCTGTGCAAAACCGCAGAGGCAATAGGGTGAAGAGTAAGATGAGATGAGGAACAAAAAAGAGAGTTCTGCAGATAAAACGAGGCGCCTAGCGCAAGAGCTGCACTGAGATAACAAGGTCGCGCCGACATCAGCACTCACTTGAAGAATCGACACGAGTAGTGGCATTCCCCCTCCGTTTAATCACCCTCAGACTAACGCAGCTTAGTGATGATGTCTAAAGAATATCAAGATAATCCGCGAGCCTCGTCACACTCCTTGTTCTGGATCAATTGAAATAGCTTCCATCATTCTGAAAAAGCTAAAAAAAACACCTAGCGTGCTCGCGGCCGTTGCTGCGATTGAAAACACCAGTGCCAAGGCTCGTAGTCGATTCCGAAGGAGTTATTGCGAGGGTAGGTCAGCGTGAACCCAAAATCGCCGGCGCGTGCAAGCAGCCAGTGAAAGCAGTCGGTGTCGTCGAATGTCTCATCCAGTGCTGCCGCACCCTCTGTCGTCACGTCAACCGCATTACCTGTGTGATGTTCACTGAAACCCGGTGCAGCGCTCACTTTGAGGATATCTCGAAGGGATTGGCCGGCGCTGAGCTTGCGCCCGATAAGCTCTGCTTGATAGTCGATTCCACGGAAACCAGACACGAGCTGCAGGCTTATTCCTTGCGACGTGGCGGCTTCTAGCATCCAAGCCCATGCCCGGGCGGCGTCTGGCGCTAGCTGCTGAGGGCGACCAAACACGTCGTCTCCTATAGAGACCAGTTGCATCGCCTCTTCGCAGAGCGGGTGATCACTCGTGCCGAGTTTAGCCTCTTCGAGCAACGCAGCCTCGAGACCAAGTCGCTTATGCAGCGCTGCAAGCTTAGTTAAATAACCTATGTCCAATGTCGTCGACAACCTAGAAGTCTTGGTGAATACCGACCTTTATCCTAGAACTGCCGCGCGAGGGTTGCAAGCAGTGAAAGGCGCACGAACGAGCGTCGATAACGCCTGACAGCCAAGATTTTGTCTTTTTAATTATATTGTATGGCTTTTTAGTCTCATCTTACCGACGAATCAATCGGCATACTTTGGACTTAGTCAGCCACTTCACACTCAGTCGCGAGTCAGAACCGTGTACTTGCGACCCTAAGCAGGGACAAATATGACGCCATTGCCCATAATTGCCGGCTTCGGAGGCATTAGCCCTGCCGGCCGCAGCTCATTGAATCGCGGCTACCAACGCCTGATCGAAAACACGCTGAGCCAGACGCAGCGGCAGGATTTAGTGGCAAGCCTCGCCGGATTGTCTGGCGCCGAGGCGACTCATACTTCGCCGGAGGCGCTTCTACGCGGCACCCTCATCCGCGCATTAGAGAATAATCTTTTCGACCCTCAGCGGCAGCGCGTGCACACGAGCCTGCAGCTTATGCCAGAACATCACCGCGCAGGCAGCCACAGCGCTGAAGACGGCGGCGAACTGCGGTTTCGCATTGCGAAACGCCAACTGCCAACCTCTTTCACCACGAGTATTCTCACCACACCCTCCTTAAGCAAAACCCGGCTCCCCGAGGGCTGGAGGCTGATAGAGGAGGACGACGAGCACGCAACAATCGCCTGCACAAGCACCGAGGTTATGCTGGCAACCTACAGCGAGATGAGGGTTACGAGCGCCGGCCAACTGCCTAGCGGCTTCGACCCCGCTGCGCTTTATGCTTCACGCAATCATCCTCGTGCGCTGCAGATGACCGTCTATGGGGCCTCGGATGCAATCAATTCCCTTGGTATTCCCTGGGCAAAACTACGCGCGCGCGTCGCCCCAGATGCAATCAGTGTCTATGCTGGAAACTGTATGGGGCAATTAGACAGCGCAGGGTTTGGCGGCATGCTGCAGGCGCGATTGCTAGGCAACAAAGTCAGCTCTAAACAGCTCCCACTTGGCCTAATCGAGATGCCCGCAGACTTTATCAACGCTTATTTATTAGGCAACCTAGGCACTACAGGGACGAGTGTGGCAGCCTGCGCGACATTCCTTTACAACCTGCGACAAGGCATTAAAGACATACAGTCTGGCGAATCGAGAATCGCTATTGTCGGCACCAGTGAAGCGCCGCTCACGCCCGAAGTGTTCGAAGGCTTTAATGTTATGGGTGCGCTCGCAGAAGATTCGAAACTGCGCGCTCTCGACAGCCTCGCGCCCGGTGCTTCTTTCGATTCGCGTCGTGCCTGCCGCCCGTTCGGCAATAACTGCGGCTTTACACTCGCCGAATCGTCGCAGTTTGTCATTCTGATGGACGACGCACTCGCACTCGAATTGGGCGCCAACATACTAGGCTCAGTGAGCGATGTTTTCATAAACGCCGACGGCTACAAAAAATCAATCGCAGGGCCCGGCGCGGGAAACTATCTTACGGTCGCCAAGGCCGCTGCGGCGGCGCGCTCCATTGTGGGTGAACGCGCGCTGCGTGAGCGCAGCATCGTTCAGGCACACGGTACGGGCACGCCGCAAAACCGCGTCAGCGAATCGGCTATTTTAAATCGCGTTGCGAAAGAATTCGGCATACAAGGTTGGCGCATCGCCGCTGTTAAGGCGTTCGTTGGGCATTCATTAGCGAGCTCTGCCGGCGACCAGTTGATGTCTACCTTGGGGCTTTGGGCACACGGGACAATACCCGGCATAGAAACAGTCAC
>LICD01000096.1 GCA_001438145.1 OM182 bacterium BACL3 MAG-120619-bin3
CGAAACAGGTCATTTGGTATTCGCGACGCTGCATACAACCTCGGCGGCTAAAACAATCGATCGTGTGATTGACGTGTTCCCCGCCGCAGAAAAAGACATGGTGCGCTCGATGCTGTCGGAGTCTTTGCAGGCGGTTGTTTCACAGGCTCTGCTGCGTAAAAAAGGGGGAGGACGTATCGCTGCCTTCGAAATTATGCGGGGAACGGCGGCGATCCGAAATCTCATTCGTGAGGATAAGGTTGCGCAAATGTATTCGACTATTCAGACAGGTGCGTCGCAAGGGATGGTGACGCTCGACCAGTCGCTGAAAAATCTCGTCGATCAAGGCCTCGTGCACGCCGACGTTGCGCGGGCTAAGGCTAAGTCGCCAGAGAATTTCTAGGGTGTTCTTATTAGCTCGCGTTATAAGCCCGAGATATTAGCCCCTGTTCCTAGTCCTAGCTACCGGCCCGGTTTACTAGTCCTCGCTATAAGTGCCCTCGTTAGGTGTCCTCTTTGGGCGCTCGCCTAGCGAATTCTGCTAGCCAGTTCTCCAGAATAATCTGCGCGGCGACATCGTCTATCGCTTGTTTTTTGCCCGCGCCGTGGTCGCTTGTGCGCCGGCTGCTTAGTCTTCGGCTAGATTCCCAATCGGCGTCATCGATAATGCGCTCTGCAGCTTCGACAGACGATAGCCGCTCGTCGAAACCGTAGCTGGGCTTATGGAATCGGCCATTGAGCCTGTGACCAAACTTCATGGCGCGCAGCATGAGAGGGCTCTCGCTGCCATCGAGGTTGTAAGGCAGGCCGACGACGAAAACATCCGGTTGCCAACGATCAATTAATGCCGCGACATCACTCCAATCGGGCACACCATCGCGCGCGCGTATGACGGCCACCGCTTGCGCGGTGCCCGTGAGACTTTGCCCATAGGCAACGCCGATTCGCTGGGTGCCGTAGTCGAACGCAAGCGCACTGAGCTGCTTGTGCTGTTGTGGGAAACTGTCTAGAGGCGTCATTGTCATCCTAGGAGTTAAGTCGCGATCTTAGTAGCTACGCAGCGCGTCGCCTTCGTGAAAGCGCCACGTGCGAATAATCTCAACGATGTCGGCCTGTTTGCTGAGCTCTGGCGGGAAGGGCTCATAGGGCGAGGCGAGCATTACAATATCCAGCGCTGCCTGATCGAGAACTGCATGCCCCGATGACTGCAAAATTTCGGTCTTTTGTATGCTGCCATTCGGGAGTATCGACACCAGCAGCCTTAGGCTGCCGTAGAGTTTTTGCCGTCTGGCCGCATCGGGGTAATTGAGATTGCCAATAGCCTCGATGCGTCGGCGCCAGCCATCGAGGTAGAGGGCGTCTTCGCTGCGCTGGGTTGCTGCCGCGGTAAGGACAACTCGCCTTGGGCGCCGCGCATACTCCTGCACTTGAGAGTCGAGTTGGGCCATTAGAGAGGCGATTGCGAGTCGTGAAGAGTCGGGCGTAGAGACCTGAGCGTCGCCCTCATCGGTTACGGTCAGGGCGTCGTTCGACTGTTTGCGTGCGTTGGCCGACGTCGTGACAAGCTCAGTGCTACCTTCTCGCTGTGCGGCTGTTTGTTCAGGGGTCATCGGCTGCGCGGCTTGCAGCGTGGCTGATTCGTAGTCGGCCTGAAAGGGCGAGGTTGGTGCCACTGCCGGGGCGTCTTCGGCGAGAGAGCCGCTGCCTAGCTGATTGGCCTGTGCCAGAAAGTCGGCGCGGTTAGGGGCAATCTCGCTGTGATGCGCCGCGAGGGTTATCTCGAGCGTAGGCACCTCGCTGGTCGACTGCACTGCCCCGAAGCTTATGCCAAAAATTAGGATGCCATGCACCGCAACCGACAAAAACATCGTGAAATTAAAGCGTTCGCGCTCGTCCGCGCCCGCGTCCATATTGGCTTAGCCCCTTGCCGCGAGCTTGCTTGCAATCGCTTCCATAAGATCACCCGCTATATCGAGTTGGTGTGCGCGATCGAGTTCGCGTACGCAAGTTGGACTAGTGACATTGATTTCGGTCAGATAGTCACCGATGACGTCTAAGCCAACGAAGAGGAGGCCCTTCTCACGCAGAACCGGAGCTACTTGGGAGCAGATCCAGCGTTCACGATCGGTCAGTGGCATCGCAACGCCGCTGCCGCCGGCGGCGAGATTTCCGCGGGTTTCTCCGGACATCGGGATTCGGGCGAGGCCGAACTCAGCAGGGACGCCGTCGACCATAAGAATACGCTTGTCTCCATCGACGATCTCAGGGAGGAATTTTTGCGCCATTATCTGCTGGCGGCCATGGTCAGTTAGCGTCTCGATGATAACACTCAGGTTTGGGTCGCCGCTTTCACGCGAAAGATAGAAGCGCCGCCCATGCCGTCTAAAGGCTTAAAGATCACATCGCCGTGTTCGGCGTGAAACGCTTTCAGTCGTGCGGCCGACGCGGCAACGATGAGAGGAGGGCAGCACTGCGGGAACTGAGTGGCGAAAAGTTTTTCGTTACAATCGCGCAAGCTCCGGGGGTCATTCACGACCAAAGTGCCTTCGCGCTGCGCCGCCTCGAGAATATAGGTCGAGTAAATAAAATCCATGTCGAAGGGCGGATCTTTTCGCATTAACACAACATCAAGATCGGACAGTGCAATGTCCTGCGGGCTGCCAACCTCGAACCAGCTTTCGGGATTGTCTTCGACGCTGAGACGACGAACGGTGGCACGCGCCAAGCCTTGATCAAGGGATAGATCGCTCTGCTCCATATAATAGAGCTCCCACCCGCGACGCTGCGCGGCGAGAAGCATGGCAAGTGTCGTGTCTTTTTTGACGTTAATGTCCGCGATCGGGTCCATGACTACGCCGAGTTTTACCGTCATTGCATCTTTCCTGTGGTCTGATTAGCGAGCAATTAATGGGCACGATAATAGCCTAGATCGACATTTCACGCACCGACGTTTACTCAGAACACACGCGATAATTGCGCAAGACTCGTGCGCGAAAGCACGTCGTCTCGCAGCAGCAAAGTCACTATAAAGCCGCTATAATGCCAGCCTCACCAAGCGCGGTAAGCAGTAGCAGCCGCACGCGAAGCAGAGCAATATCGATAATCGAAGAGGGTAAGACTTGAGAACACTGGGCTTTGCATGGGGTATCGTTGGCGTGCTCCTCTTGCTGTCATTCGCTATATTCCGGCTCGCACCCATTGCCTTCGAATTAGGCGATTTGCAGCTAAGCGCTGTTCATTGGGCCAGCCTCGCCTTCAGTATTGTCTATATGGCTTATGCCGAGGGTTATAAAGGGTTTCATCGTGGCTTCTCTCCACGGGTCATCCAACGAGCGAATTATCTGCGCGAAAATCCGCGTTGGCACCACGTTCTTTTGGCGCCGGCATTCTGCATGGGCTACATCTACGCGACGCGTCGTCGTCAGATTCTCTCCATTGGGCTAACGCTCGTCGTCATGGGCTTTGTCGTTGTTGCGCGGCAACTTCCACAGCCCTGGCGTGGGATACTCGACGCAGGGGTGGTTACTGGGTTAAGCCTTGGCATCATGTCAATTCTCTACTTTTTGTTGAACAGTCTGCGCACGCCTGGGTTTATTACCGTCTCGCCCGAAGTTCCTCTGCCGATGGCTATCGGCAGCGACGCGGCTGTACAGCCCGATGCCTAGCTCGTCTAAGACTTCCGCAGCCGCTAAGCCGAGTCGTTACTGCGCGGTCGTTGTAACCTACAATCCCGACCTCACGGCTTTGCTAAAGCTTCTCGGCCAGCTCGAGAAAGACAGCGACTTTATTGTTGTAGACAATGGCAGCAAGAATATCGAAGAGCTAGCCGCGTCGATCGAGGTGTACTCGCGGTGTCGGGCAGTTGAGAAAATGGACGACAACATTGGCCTGTCGCGCGCGCTAAATAAGGGCATAGCCTGGGTGAAAGAGCACGGTTACGAGTTTGTGTTTCTGTTCGATCAGGACAGTCGCCCCGGCGATCTTTTTGCTCAGGGGCTTATCTCGGCATTAGAACGCGCTTCGAAATTTAGCAGCAAGGGTGTGGCAGCCGTCGGGCCACGAATAATGAACCCGCAGTCGATGAAACAAACCCCGTTTAAACTGTTCAATCGATTGTTGGGGCGCACAAACCGACGTTTCGAAGGGTTGCGCACCGAGTTCAAAGCAGATTTCCTGATCACCTCCGGCACGTTAATTCCGTTGAGTATCATCGATGCCGTTGGGCCGATGCGAGACGATTATTTCATCGATAACATAGATCTCGAATGGTGTTTCCGCGCGAAGGCGCGAGGCTACGATCTGGTGGGATCCGATGCGTCGATTCTCTATCACGCTATTGGCGAGCGCAGCGATCATCCTTGGGTGCGTGCGGGGATAATCGCTCAGCACAATCCTTCGCGCAGCTATTATTCGAGTCGAAATCGCGTGCATCTCTACGGTGTCGACTACGCCCCTCTTGGCTGGAAGCTGAGGGACATGCCGCGGTTTGCATTAAAAGCACTTTGGCTCATGCTGAGTTCCGCTCAGCGCAGCAGTTACTTTACGAGCATTCGCCGCGGGATTCGCGACGCAAGGACTCTGCCGAAATGAGTGATCAGTCGTCACAGCGCGTCGCAGTGTTGTTATCCACTTACAATGGCGAGGCGTTTCTCGCCGAGCAACTAGATTCGCTTCTCGAACAGACTCATCAGAATTTCATCATCGTCGTGCGCGACGATGGGTCGAGTGATGGCACGCTGCTCCTCCTGCAGAAATATGCCGAGGCCTCACCCGAAAAGTTCCACATTGTCGAAGAGGAGCCGGTGAACTATGGTCCAAGCGGCAGTTTTTCTGTGCTTTGCGAATACACGCTTGCGAACAAATCGGCCCTTGGGCTCGACAATATCCTTGCCTGCTTTTGCGACCAAGATGATGTGTGGCTCAATAATAAATTGGCGTTGCAGATTGAGAAATATTGTCAGGTTCAGGATGGCAAGGATAAACCTATTCTTATCCACTGCGACCTCGAAGTTGTCGACCAGAATCTTCAGCGAGTAGCTGAGTCTCTAATTTCTTATCAGGGCCTCGAAATCGAACGTAATCAATTTCCCCAGGTAGCTGTAAGCAATTTGGTCACCGGCTGCACCGCGCTTTTCAATGAAGCGTTGATGCGTGCGGCGCTACCCGTGCCCAAAAAGGCGATGATGCATGACTGGTGGTTTGCGATGACAGCCACCGCATTTGGCGAGCTCGTGTTTATGCCGGCGCCACTGGTTCGATACAGGCAGCATAGCCGCAACACGATTGGTGCAAAGCAGAGAGAGGACTCGGAGCATTGGCGCAGAAGTTTGTTAAGCCGCGTATTCGCGCTTGAACATAACGAACATCTTGTCGACGTTGCGCGGCAGGCGAAAGAATTCTCACGCCATTTTGGTGGAAAACTGCCGCTTAAGTATCGACTCGCTCTCTTACTCGGCAGACGAATGCGCACCCGAAGCGCTACCATGCAGCGGGTCTATTATCGCCTGCTGAGAAAGTTCTAACTAATCTTTGCGAGTCGCGACTTCATCTTTTCGCCCACGGCTCTGGGTGAAAATTCCGCGTCGATAAAGGCGTGTGCCTTTCTCCCGAGTTCGTCTGCAAAAGCTGGCTCGTTAACCAGTTTTCTCATCGCGGCGCTGGCGTCCTCTATTGATGGCTCTGCCCAACGCTGACCTTTTAGGTAAGGCCCGTAATCTTGCTCTAAAGTAATTAGTTGGTAATCGATAGGCAGACAGTGTTCGGCATCGGTATAGTCTGTCGACCCAGACCAATTGGTTAGAATAACACTCTTGCCTAAGCTCATCGCCTCGGCTGGTCCCAAGCCAAACCCTTCCGAGCGGTGCAGCGAGACAAAACAATCGACAGCATTAATAAGAGAGTCGATTTCAGGTTTGCTGTGGTCTTCTTCCAATACAATGATGTTGTGGTGGTTGCCAATAGCTTCGTCGAGTTCGCGCAGCGAATCAGTTGTTGCATTATTGACTTTGAGAACGAGTGTCGCGCGGTTGTCATCGGCGCCGAATGCGGCAATGAAAGCATGCAGCGCTGCCTTCGGGTTTTTCCGTTCGGCGATGCTACGTGTGTCATACATCGCCAGAAAAATGAATGAATCTTTGGGGAGTCCGAAGTAATCTCGATCGAGCGACTCAACAGGGTTTGGCGCAACACAGTGTGGAATACACACGACGGGCTTCGTGGTTTCCGATGCGATCGCGCGGCGGACAAACTCAGACGGCACCCAGATCTCATCGGCTTCGTCGAGCGCTGGCCGCCAGCCTTCGGGCATCGTTTCAAGCTCCCACGCCCAGTAGGCAATGTGATAGCTTTTTTCGACTAAGAACGTCGGAATCGTAGCGCGGGCAAGTGCGAGATGGTCGGCGTTAATATGCCAAAGAGTGACAGAGAAGGGCGCGTCGTCGCGCTCTTTATGCTGCCAAGAGGTGTCGCCCATACGCGCGGAATTACCGCGTTCAAAATTGATCACGCCAAATTCTATGCCCGCCGCAGCGAGCGCGCGAGCATCTGATCGAGCCCCTTCGCCTACACCCATTTCGGCGCGGATATAGCCGATGAGATTCACGCCCTTCTGTGGCGACGTATCTACTAGAGAAGGCGAACCTGATGCTTTAGCGGTTTTGCTTTCTAGCAAGGAGGGCGACAGCGTCAGATTAGCGGCGCAGTCTACGCCTGTTAAGGTGAGGTTGGGGTTATAGTATTCGTCGCCTGAGCGAAACAACTCTCCCCATTTATTCCACATGAGCGCTTCGTCTTCTTTGGGCACGCTTGCCTTACGCGAAATGCTTTCGTGATGAATAAGCGAACAACGCGGCGTCCAAATATTGACGAGGCCTTTTTGCCTCAGTTTAAGGCAGAGGTCAATGTCGTTACCGACGACAGCAAGACCTTCGTCGAAACCCCCAACCGCTGCAAAATTCTCGCGGCTAACCAGTAAACACGCGCCAGTATTTGCAGACACTTCTCGTACTAGATTATGAAGATTGCCACGGAGTTCACTGCTCGGCGCCATCTTATGGAATAGGTGTGCGCAGCCCCCGCCGGTGTCAACTAGGAAAACGCCAGCGTGTTGCAGCATCCCCTCGGGATAATAGAGCAGTGCGCCAACAGTGCCGACGCAAGGTCGCTGCGCTTGTTTAACGAGTTCGGTAAGCCAGCCAGCGTCGGTAATTTCTACGTCGTCGTTGAGAAATAACAATAGTTCGCCGTCTGATTCTTTAGCCCCTAAATTGTTTAGGCGAGGCCAATTAAAATCGAAATCACATTCGATTACCTTCAGGCCTTTATCGATCAAATAGCTTATGCCGTCGGGATTCTTGCCGCGGCTGTTGTCGAGAATGACTATGTCGAAATTAGAGTAGTCTGTGAGCGAAAGCAGCGTCTCTATACAGGGCGTCACCAGTTCTAGTTTCGCCATCGTTGGGATGATGATGCTGACCAGTGGCGCGGACTGTAAAGGGCGATCGACATAACGCACAGTGTCTAAGCCATTGTTAGGGCTATTGTTAGAGCTATTGTTGGCACCATCGTTAGCGCTATTGTTGGCACTATGCTCGCGGAGGCTGCTGCCCGGCTCGAACCTGTCGAGAAAGTTACTTGCCCAAAGAGATTCGGTTAATCGAAGGGTGCTCGGCAGTGTCGTCTCTGTCCAGAGTACGTCAGGGACTCTCGCTACTTTTTCAGCGGCATTGCCGAGTTCGAGTAGGAGACAGTAGCGGAAAGTAGCGGCGGCCTCTGGATTCTTTTCTAGAACCGCCGCGACTGATTCGGAGAAAGCAGGGGTATTGATGCGCTTGAAGAGCGTCGCACTAAACAGATACACGCCGCCAATGTAGTTGCGACCCAGAAGGTGTTCGGGCGACCAGCCGAAAGTGAACTCGGGGTCTGTGTGCTGTCCCTGCGAATCGAAGCGGTCGTGATCCGAATAGACAAGGTCAGCAGCGAGCTCTTCGCCTGTGCTCGACAGAAATTGTAGTGCATGCGGCGCTAGCACGTCGGTCTGATGCACAACGACCAGATCGTCGGCTGACTCACTCGCGTCGTGAAGGGTTCGCAGTAAGTCCGTGGCGACTTCTTTAGAGCCACGGCCGCTCGTTATAACGCGGGATACAGTCGCTACCGAGGTGTGTTTTTCTAACAATGACACGGCTGCGTCGAGGTCGCTGCCGCTTGCGTCTGCGAGCACTAAAACAGCAACCTTAC
>LICD01000097.1 GCA_001438145.1 OM182 bacterium BACL3 MAG-120619-bin3
AATCTGATGAAAGCGTCGGGTCTTAACGCCGAAATTTTTAGCGGCGGCGGCACGGGCACTTACAACGTTGATCACGAAACAGTGGGATTGACCGATGTGCAGGTAGGAAGTTATGTGTTTATGGATGCGCAGTATTTGTCGATAGGCGGGGAGCAAGACCTCGAAGTTTATTCTGACTTCGCTGCATCGCTTACAGTATTGACTACGGTGCTGAATGACCAATACGAAGGTCGTGCAACCTCAGATGCTGGCGCGAAAGCCTGCACAATTAATCAGCCATGGCCTATTATCAAAGGCGAGTCCGACATGGCCTATCGCTCGGGCTCGGATGAATTTGGTACCATACTCTATGGCGATAATCCGTCACGTAATTACAAAGTCGGCGACAAGTTAGAGGTAATCGTTTCTCACTGTGATCCGGTCGTGAACCTCTATGACCAAATGTACGCGATTCGCGGCGACAAAGTCGAAGCGGTTTGGCCAATTTCAGCGCGGGGAATGTCTGCTTAAGTCGCGGCGAGTTTAGGCATTAAACAAGTCGCGTAAGTGAGGGTTTAACATCCTTCCGTGTGGGTCTAACTCTCGTCTAAGATCCATGAAGTCGTTGAAACGTGGGTACAGTCCAGATAACTCTTTGTGCGTCAGGCTGTGCACTTTGCCCCAATGTGGCCGACCGCCGTATTTCCAAAAAATCGGTTCTATTCTATTAAAGTAGGGGCGGTAGTCTGCGCTAGCCATGCGATGAATCGAAATAGTGGCGTGGGAGTGCTCGCCGTAAGACATGCTAAGCCAGTCTTGATCGGCGCCCACGTAACGGTATTCCAACACAAACTGCACGTCGATTTTCTCATCGTATATAGTTTTCAAAATTTCCCGCAAGCATTCGGCCCCTACCTCGGCGGCCACCGAATATTCCATCTCGTTGAAACGGCTATTGCGCACGTTCGAGAGGATTTTATGTGAAACATCGACCGACTCGGTCGCTTGAATACGCGAAGCCGTCGCGTTACTCATTCGCCTGCGTTCGGCCGGAGTAGGGTTATCGCTTAATCCAAGCGATTCGGCGATAGAGGCATCGTCGCTGGGTACAGCTTCTACTTCGATCTGGCCGATAGGCTCGTCGGTTTCATCGATCGAAAGCACTAATGAATAGTCGGAGTAGACCAATGGAAATATTTCGAAATGGCGGTGTGATGCAGCCAACTCGTCAAAATTTTCCAGAATATCTTCGGTTGGCGCGGCCCATTCGCGTTTCTTTAATTTGTAGGACTCGCGGTTTTGCATCGTCACCTGAGTCACGATGCCTAGAGCGCCAACATTGACCCGCGCTGCATGCAGTAGGTCTTGGTTGGTTGAGTCGATGTCCATAACCTCGCCGCTCGGCGTGACAAGGCGCAGTGAGGCGACACAGGCCGACAATGCTTGAAGAGTGACGCCCGTGCCATGAGTACCGGTAGCGATAGCGCCTGCGACCGTTTGCCTGTCAATATCGGGCAGGTTGATCATGCCCTGCCCGATTGCGGCGAGAGGGTCGCCGAGATCGCCAAGCCGCGATCCTGCTCCTATCGTTGCTTGTTTCGTCTCGGAATCATAGTCGAGTATGCCGCTCAGCCGATCAATAACGATGAGGTGCCCATCGGTGGGCACAAGCGGGCTGAAAGAATGGCTTGAGCCAACAGGGCGGATGGCGCCGCTTGTCTTTTTTAACAAACTGCTGAGCTGGTCTTCGCTGCCGATGTCATAGCGGCCAGCAGGCTGGCAGGTCTGTCCGCCAGACCAATTGCTCCAGGGAACTGACTCAGCAAAGGCGCCACCTTTAGCGGCAAAACCACCAACACCACTAAATAGCGCAGCCTTAACGCTTGAAGCGAGAAACGAGCGGCGTGAAATCTTTCTCATCACTTAACTCCTGCCATAAAGTCGATCATCACGCGAAAGTCGGCGGCCTCGCAGCTCATACAATAACCTAGTGGCGGCATGGAATTGATCCCATTAACGACATTGTTGAGCAGGGCAGCTTCACCCTTTTGCAGCCGTTGTTGCCATTCTTCAGTGTCGCCTACGACCGGCGCATTGGCTTCGCCGGTTATATGGCATAAAGCGCAGCTGCGCGCCCACTTCGCCATTGCCTCAGAGCCTGCGGAATCGCTCATACTGGGGTTAGTCACGCCCAGGTCATTGCCGGGGAGGTTGGGTTCAGCAGCGCTAAGGGAGGTGCTTAGTAGCCCGAGAATAGAGGCTAGTGCGAGCATTCTGAATATGAACATTCTGAGCAATAGGGCCTTCATAGAGAGTCTCTCGGCGTGTGTTGAGGTCTATGCCATCTTTTCATCAGGCTTTGGTGGTAATTCATTCGCTAAAAGAGCTACCTAGATAGCCTTCTACTCTACTTAAAAAGAGGGCGCGCAGGCAATAGTAGGGTAACTGCAGATTAAATCGAATAATACTGGACTCTTCGGCCACTTAAGATTAAATTTCCGTTCCGAAAATCTTACCTCGAACGCCAGGTTTGCTGGATTGGTAAATCACTGAATTTATTCAGCTTTGACTGAACCCGACTGGACGCTAGTTTACTACTCTCATGACAAAAATCCTCATCATAGGGGCGGGCGGCGTTGGCCGTGTCGTAGCCCATAAGTGTGCGCAACTTTCCGAAGTTTTCACTGAAATCATGCTTGCGAGCCGCACGCTGTCTAAATGCGAGCAAATTGCTGCCGAGATCAACGATAAAATGGGGCGCAGCATAACAACCGCGCAGGTTGATGCCGACAATGTCCCTGAGCTTGTCACTCTGTTAAAGCAGGTCAAACCGACTCTCGTCATCAATGTTGCGCTGCCTTATCAGGATCTGACGATAATGGATGCCTGTCTCGAGGCGGGGGTGAACTATTTGGATACGGCCAACTACGAGCCTCTCGATACAGCGAAATTCGAATACAGCTGGCAATGGGCTTATCACGAAAAGTTTGAGAAGGCTGGTTTGATGGCCTTGCTCGGTAGCGGCTTCGATCCGGGTGCGACTAATGTGTTCACCGCCTATCTGCAAAAGCACTGTTTTGATGAGATCCACACGCTAGACATCATCGACGTAAACGGTGGCGATCACGGCTACGCGTTCGCAACTAATTTCAATCCCGAGATCAATATTCGCGAGATTACAGCCGAATGCCGGCACTGGGAAGACGGCGAGTTCGTTGCCACCCCAGCGATGTCCGAAAAGCGTTCGTTTACCTGTCCCGAAGGTGTTGGCACCTTTAATGTCTACCGTATGTATCACGAAGAGCTCGAGTCGCTTACCAAGCATATTCCCACGCTGAAAAAAGCGCAGTTCTGGATGAGCTTCGGTGACAACTACCTCAAGTATCTCGACGTATTGGTTAACGTCGGTATGACAGGTATCGAGCCTGTCGATTTCGGCGGACAGAAAATAGTACCGGTGCAATTTCTGAAAGCGTTGCTGCCCGATCCGTCGACTCTAGGCCCGCGCACCAAAGGCAAGACTTGCATAGGGTGTCTCGCGACAGGCATCAAAGACGGCGAGCAAAGAACAGTGTATCTCTACAACATCTGTGATCATCAGGTTTGCTACGAAGAAGTGTTGTCGCAGGCTATTTCCTACACCACCGGCGTGCCGGCGATGATAGGCGCAAAGATGATCCTCGAAGACAAATGGCGAAAACCGGGCGTCTGGAATATGGAACAGATGGACCCCGACCCCTTCATGGCTGATATGAACAGCTATGGTTTGCCATGGAGGCTGATTGAGGCCCCCGACTTCGAGTTGACTTAAGACATGACCGAGTACATTCACCCTGCATCCGATAGTTTTCTGACCTTTGACCCCAGCCGAGTTCCCTCTCCCTGTTTCGTTGTTGACGAGGCGGCAGTCGAGCGCAACTTGCAGATTCTCGCCGATTTTCAGGAGCGTTCTGGTGCGAAGGTGCTACTCGCGCTAAAAGCGTTTGGCATGTATTCCTTAGGTCCGCTTTTTAACAAATACCTCGCGGGTACCTGTGCGAGTGGATTAGCAGAAGCGAGATTGGGGCGGGAGGAATTTGGCGGCGAGGTCCATGTGTTTTCAGCCGCCTATAAAGATTCAGATCTCAGCGAGATCATGAAAATCGCCGATCATGTGATTCTCAATTCACTGGGTCAATGGGATAGATTTAAGGCGCTAGCAGAATCGGCAATGAGTGCTCGGCCTGAACTGCAAATCGGTCTGCGCATTAACCCCGAGCATTCCGAAGGCGCGCTACCGATTTACGATCCGTGCACGGCGGGTTCGCGTCTCGGCGTTCCCCTCTCTCAATTAGTTGATACAGATCTGTCGATGTTCAGCGGCCTGCATTTTCATACGTTATGC
Organism: OM182 bacterium BACL3 MAG-120619-bin3; assembly: GCA_001438145.1. Lineage (GTDB taxonomy): Bacteria > Pseudomonadota > Gammaproteobacteria > Pseudomonadales > Pseudohongiellaceae > UBA9145. The sequence continues at coordinate 4,364 of LICD01000097.1, forward strand.
CAGCAGGGCTATGCACCGCTTGATCGGACGCTCGCTAAAATAGAGAGTGAGTTTGGCGATCGTCTCTCTCAGTTCGAATGGCTTAACTTCGGTGGCGGACATCTCTTAGCGCACCCCGACTACGATATCGAAGCACTCATCGTGCGGATTAAAGACTTCTCGGAGAAATACGGCCTGCAGATTTACCTTGAGCCCGGCGAGGGTATCGTCAATAAGACAGGGGTCATGGTCGCAGAAATTCTCGACACCATGACGAATGTGACAGACATCGCGATAATCGATTGCTCCGCGACATGCCATATGCCTGATATTCTCGAGATGCCCTATAGAGCGAATATTTTCAATTCGGGTCAGCCCGGTGATTATGAGCACACCTACAGACTCGGAGGCCTTAGCTGTCTCGCGGGCGACGTGGTCGGCGACTACAGCTTTGAAAAACCGCTTAAAGTCGGCGATAGAATTATTTTCGATGACATGGCGCATTACACGATGGTTAAGACGTCGACCTTTAACGGTGTGCAGCTTCCGTCTATCGCAATCTGGAATTCTCAGTCCGATGAGGTGAGGGTGGTCAAAGGTTTCACCTACGAAGACTTTCGAGATCGGTTGTCTTAGTCGTCTTGACCTTAAGGCAGGCAAAAAGTGCGCGAGAATGCGCGCATCGCATTGAGTCAGGCTGCAGAGTAGTAAAGCGTATTAACTATAGGGTATTAATCATAGGAAAGAGAGATGGAAGAATTCGATCAGTTAGCCGCCCCGGGTTACCCTGTGTTTTTGGGCTCGGAGTTCGAGCAACCGGCCGAGGTCGACGCGCTCTTTCAGGTCATTCCGATTCCTTATGAGGCATCCGTTTCTTACGGTGGCGGTACCGCCGATGGTCCTAAAACTATTCTCGAGGCAAGCTGGCAGCTAGAACAGTGGGACGGCAAAAGTATTCCGGGGCAGGAAGGTATTTTTACCCACGCGCCGATCGACTGCAGCGGCGAGCCAGCCGACGTGATCGAGGCGATCGCCCAAGTTACACGCCGCGTTATCGAGCGCGGTCAGATCCCAGTGGGTATAGGCGGCGAGCATACGGTCACCTACGGTCTGATCAAGGGGATGCTCGATGCGGGTGAGCGAGATTTTGGCGTAGTCCAGATCGACGCTCACGCTGATCTGCGCGATCGTTACGAAGACAACCCCTATAGCCATGCTTCGGTGATGAAGCGCATTGTCGATGAGGGTATCCCGCTTTTGCAGCTCGGCATCCGCGCCATTTGCGAAGAAGAAATGCAGACGCGTAAAGAGTTTGGTATTGCCCACTACGACGCCGAAGCGCTCGTTCCGACCAATGTGAGCAGCGTTCAATTACCCGAAGGATTTCCGAAGAGAATATTCTTTACTGTCGATGTCGACGGTCTAGACCCCTCAGTCTTTCCCTCAACAGGCACACCCGTGCCAGGTGGTTTGGGCTGGTACCAGTCGCTTAGCCTTATAGAATCGGTCGCGAGTCAGGCAGAAATAATCGGCTTCGATCTCACTGAGTTCGCCCCCATCGAAGGCTTCCATGCCTATCAGTTTTCTGCCTCGGTGCTTCTTTATAAGATGATGGGGATAGTGCAGCGCAGTCGCTAATTGCCTAAGACGTTCTTTTCAGATTTTGCAGTTCGCTTCGCCGCCTTTTTTTCTTTTGGCGTGAGGAGGGCTTTCTTTTTTGTTTCTTTAGTACTGCTTTTTTCTTTACTCATAATCATTAGTCCTTTTTAGATAGAGTTATTAACTGGCAGGGTTGATGCGTTCCAATTTAGTCGGCTCAAGCATTGCCTTGTCGTGAATGCCGATAATCCAAATAGAGGAAGGTGGTCATAATTATCGTTGCGAGCACTGAGGTGACGATAAGGATAAGGATAAAGTCTTGCCAGCCCCCCTCTTTATTTGCCACAGCACCGCCGATGAAATCAAAACTCATCGCACCAAAGTAGGCAATAGCATCTATTAGTCCCACAAGCAGGCCGCAGTGTCTACCACCGAAGCTTATAGAGAAAACACTCATAGGAATATAGTAAGCAGGGGAGATTGAAAATCCGAACAAAAATATGAGTAGAACGGTAAGCGTTAATTCTAGCGCTCCTGTAGAGCCCTGGTCGCCGAGTACTCTAAGTAATAGTAGGCTTGCTACGGCTAGCGTTAAGCTAAGCCCGAGAGCATAAATCAGGCTTTTCTTGGTGAGTTTGTCGTATATGAATCCACCGCTAAAGACAGCGACTAAACAACCTAGCGAAAAAGTTGAGGAGGCGATTCCTGCGTAGGCGGGCGCTAAGTCATAAGTTTCGCTAAGGTAAATAGGAAGGAACACCTGAAATTCGAATAGAACGGCTAGTGCTGATACGCCAAGGCTTATTAACCAAAAACGGGGGCTTCTTATGAAATGGCCTATCGCCTCTCTAGTCTTCAACGTCTGCAGCGGATGAGGTGCGGATACCTCATCGTCTAAACTGGTCGGGTTATCTGCGTCTGCGGGTTGCACTGAATCTTGTAGGCCTTTCTCTGGTTCTTTCAGTGTTTTTATTAGCACTGCTGCGATAAGTAATGTCAGGATTCCAGCACTAAAGAACATGCCCCGCCAAGAGAATATTAGAAGCAGGCTGCTGGCCAATAGTGTAGTTGCTACGGAGCTTATCCTCGAGCTTGTGGCGATGAATCCCCATATTCGGCCATGACGATTCTCCGAAAAGCTCGCTCTAATTATATTAGCGATCGAGGGCCAGCCAGCCGCTTTTGCAAAAACTGTTAAAAAGTAGAGAACAAAGAAAGCAGAGTTGGTAGATAGAGTGCCAAAGATGAATGTGGCGATTGCAGCAAAAAATATTGCTGAGATAAATATTTTACTACCGCCAATTTTATCCGCTAGTGCACCAGTTGTGACCTTCCCCATTAGATTGCCAGCAGTGCCCCATCCTAGAATTGCGCCGAACGTGGCGGTGTCGATATTAAGCGTTGGGTCTGCGAGCATGGCTGGCCCAGCCACGCCCACCACCGTCCTGCATAACATTAATAGTCCGTATCCAAAGCAAATGCTAAGAATTAACCTAGTCGCAAGGATTGGATTATCCGATTGTTTATTGTTCATTTTTTTCCAAAAAAGGAGTTGATTAGAGGGCGACTATTTCTTCTCGAAAATTCAGATCTCCTCCCTTTATCTCAGAGCGAATGATATGGATTTTCATTGTTTCGGTTCCGAAATCGCTATAGTAAATAAACATGTTGGTGTCGTTGGGCGTATTGGCGCTGGAGAGCGATCCATTTTTGTACTGTACAAATGAGTGGCCGTGGTACAAATCTGTCGATTTCATAATCGACAGCTGATGAGTGTGACCGCAAAACACATGATTGATTTTGTGTTCGCGTACGAATTCGATAACTATTTTAGAATTGAAGAGAGGGTCTGAATCTGTGTCCAAGATGGAATGATGATTGAGTAGCACTATTCTGTCATATACCTCAGAACGAATTCTTTCTGACACAGCCTTTAGTATTTCTTTGTCTACAAACCCTGTGTCTTTATAGAGCTCATTCGAATCAAGGCATACCAATAAAATAGCTTCTGAGTTAACTGTAATTTTTTTAAGGAAGTTGATATCTGTAAAGTGATCACTTATGCCTGTGGTGTGGCTATCTAGGTAAAGGTGGTGCTTTCGGCAATTGTCGCGATTAAGCGGACGGATTACCTCGATATCATCAATATACTGGCGGAAATAGTCAGCACTGCGCATATTTCGCTTATCGTGA
>LICD01000098.1 GCA_001438145.1 OM182 bacterium BACL3 MAG-120619-bin3
GGCAGTGTCCCATGAGTGTCCCATGAACGAGTAGGGGCTTAGTTGGTCTTGCGGTAAAACTCACGCCTCTAACCTTCCCAATAATCACGGAGTCGCTCCTTAACCAGCCCTCGCTCAGTCCTGTTCACGTGAATCACATAGCAACCCAGCGCTTCAGGTTTAAACCGGGTAGGGCGGCCGCGACTACTAGCTCACCACCAGAATGCACTAAAAAGCCATAGGAGCGCCCCTGACCGAGAGCGAGCCAGGCGTTTATCAGATCAAGCTCGATCCGCCCGAGGCCGGTTATACCGCTTATTATGTCGAGCTAGCATTCCCTAGCGGTATTGTCGAGCCGCTGAAGTTCAGCACTGGCGTCAAGGTAGTCCCGGATGTTGTTGAGCACGAGTGGAAGATGGCGCCGGCGAGTGCAAGGGACTAATTCGGAATATCTTGGGAATTGACGAGTGTCGATTAACGTCGTAGCCCTCTCAATTCCCGTATCCCTTCACCCAATACTTAATAGCCCATCTTCCAAACAAACTTACTTCCACCATTATCGAACAGACGATCGATCCGGAAACTGTAACAAAATTGTCTAAATTTTGACGTGGTTCTGTCATTAACACTCAGTACCCTCTTCTAATCCTAAAAGCCTACACAGAGAGGCGGCGTTGGCTGTTGTAAAATTTTATAACAGCGATTAGTACGCAGGATTAACACTCTATCATCAAGTTAATTTTATTCAGCATTCCAATGATCGCGTGCCTCCACAATGCACCCTTTGGTTTGCTACGGAGAGTAACATGAGCATTAATTTTTCTACCAAATCAAAAATTAAATATGGCATTCTGCCACTATTCGCAATCTCAGCATTGCCTTATGCAAACGGGCAGCAAAGTGAAGATTTGGAGCGCATAGAAGAAATCGTCATTACCGGCGCGGCTAGAACGTACTCGGCGCTATCGACTACGCAGTCGATGAATGATCAGCAGAGCCCCATCACATCGATTCTTTCTACGATCGACAACCTCCCAGGCGTGAACATAACCGAAGGGGACACATTTGGCTTCGATGACTGGTCGACAACCATTAATCTCCGCGGCTACCAAACGAGCCTGAGCGACCAGCAAGTTGGTACTACTATCGATGGCTTCCCGAATGGTGATTCAAACTATGGCGGTGGAGCAAAAGCGAATCGCTACATCGATACGATGAACTCAGGTGGCGTCGAAGTTAACCAAGGTATCGCCTCTATTGACACGCGCACGACAGAATCCCTGGGCGGCACACTCAATTTTACGACAAATGCGCCTGAAGAAGAGCAGCGTATGCGAGTCCAACTCGTGCAGGGTGATTTCGACTCTCAGCGCTACTATGGCCGATACGATACGGGGCGCATGCTCAACGACACTACTCGCGCTTGGGTTTCGTTTAACCATAACGAAGCGACCGACTGGATGGAAGGTTCGGCGCAGAACGAGCGCGACCATATGGCCGCAAAGTTCGTAACAGAAATGGATTCGTATAAGCTCACTGGTTACTACGCCTACGATGACATCCAGGAAGACAACTACCAGCGCATCACTAAAGGTGAGTTCCTCGAAGATTCCGACAGCGATAGGCTTAACGGCAATTGGACCAACACGCCTTACATCAACCAAGTCTACCGACAGGGATGGTCAACACTGCGAGAGAACCGTTTCGGCTACCTCAAATTAGACATCGACCCGAGCGATAGTTTTAACGCCACCTTGGGTCTCTATGACCATCAGATGGAAGGCCGTGGAGATTGGATCCCACCCAGCATTGTTGATCTTGTAGACGACAACGGAGGCTCAGAGTACGAGGTTGCCGGCAACTTACCCGTACTCGGCGGCAGTGGCATCGGTGCTATTTATTTCATTAACGCAGCGGGCGAGGCATTGTCTCCGGCGCCGGGTTGCGAATCCTCAATCACCTTCCCTTACGGCGGCGCGGGCCCTGAAAGCGACCCTCTATGTTACGGCCAAGGTGCAATCCCGGTGCAATCGTATCGTCACACTCACTACCAGCGCGATCGTACCGGTTACACAGCCGATTTCGATTTCACGAGTTCTCTCGCAGGAGGTGAAAACGTGGTGAGCGGCGGCCTCTGGATGGAAGATTCAACGCGCCTGGAATATCGCGATTGGCACAAGCTAACCGACGCGCGCGTGGGCATCGAGTTTAACCAGACTCCTTACTGGATTCAGTACAACCGCGATTTCAATCGCGAAACAACCATGTGGTATCTCCAAGACGAATTCAGCGTTGGTCAATTCACGCTCTCTGCTGGCATGCGTAGATTCGATGTTCAGAATAATGAAGTAGATGTCTTTGGTGTAGCGGCTCCTGAGAGCCTCAACTCAAAGTCCGATACGCTCCTGAGCGGTGGTGCGACATACCAAACCCCGGTGGATGGACTTGAAGTTTTCATTGGTTACTCAGAGAATGTAAAGCCTCTGCTCGACTTAGTGTTGGAGCGCGAGGGCACTTCGGCAGCGGATCTCGAAGCTGAAATAGCGGAAAACATGGAGCTTGGTCTGCGCTTTGTTAGCCCGCGTTTCAACGCGAGTGCCGTGTACTTTGACAACGAGTTCAATAACCGTCTCGAGTTCTTTGGGCCTCAGATAGCGGGCAACATTCCAAATTATACGATCGGATTGGCGGGGCGTTACGACAACGTAGGCGGTATCGGCTCAAACGGCTTTGAGCTTGCAGGTACAGTTGAACTGAACGACAACTGGTCACTGTATGCGTCTTACACTAACACGGACGCAACTTACATCGGTACCGGACTTGGCGCCGACGCTGATGCAGCGATTGGCATCGTGGCCGGCAACAAGGTTGTTGCAACACCTGAAACCATGTGGGTCGCCTCGCTTGATTGGACGCGTGATCAGTACTTTGCGGGGCTCTCCACGAAGTTCGTCGGCGATCGGTTCATGGATCGTGCTAATGCCGTTGTCGCCGAAGAATATACCGTATCTGATCTCTACGTCGGCATAGACGGAGATTCGATTAGCGAAGCACTCAAGTCCTTCGAATTCCGTTTCGTCGTTAATAACGTCTTCGACGAATCTTACCTCGGGGGAATCGCTGCATGGGGCGCCTGGATAGGTCCACCTAGAACAGCGTCTTTTGCGATGACGGTTGATTTCTAATGAGTCAGAGATTCTCGCCCGCCCAAAGAAAAATCAGCCGGACCGCTTGGGCGAGCGAAAAGTAAATACTCTGAAACGGGCGCGGTAATCAACCGCGCCTTTTTAAATATAGAGGGAGTTAGTTAATGACTTTGAGATTGATCTTTTTCCTTTTTCTACTTTGTTCTGCTGAAGTGGCTCTTGCAGCAGATAAAGTCGTACTCATAACACTCGATGGACTGCGCTGGCAGGAACTTTTCATGGGCATTGATGAATCTCTCATCAACAGTGAGAAATTTACTAAATCATCGGATGCGCTGAGAGAAGACTATTGGGACGATATACCAGAGCAAAGAGCACTGAAACTCATGCCATTCATGCATGGCACGGTTTTCAAACAGGGAGCTTTCGTTGGCGATCTGCGCCACGGCTCATGTGCAGAGGTTAGTAATAGAAAGAATTTTTCCTATCCGGGCTACTCAGAGATTCTAACAGGAGTCGTGGATCATTCGATCAATTCGAATGATAAAGTGCCAAATGCAAATAAAAGTTTTATCGAACTACTTCGCGAAAACACCGAGAAAGATAGGCTTCACTACGCTGCTGCATTTACCTCTTGGGATGTCTTTCCCTCGATACTTAATGTCGAAAGGAGTGGACTTTATGTGAATGCTTTTGGCCCCCTTGATGTAATTTCGAGCGAAAATGAACAACGCATTCAATCGTTCTACTTCGATACTCCACGACCATGGACTAGCGTTAGAAATGACGTTTTTACACACAGATTCGCGCTCGAATACCTAGAGCGTGAGCAACCCGATGTGCTCTTCATAAGCTATGGCGAGACAGACGACTTCGCACACGACGGGAAATATCATGAATATATCTGGGCTGCTAATAGGACAGATCGCTTTATCGGAGAGATCTGGGCGACCCTGCAAAGGCTAGACGCGTATCGTGATAACACAACGTTCTTTATCACTACAGATCACGGACGAGGCCAGTTACCGCTGGAGTCCTGGCAGCATCACTCGCCCACTGCTCCTGAGCACGTTAACCAAGACTCATTGAATCGGTATGCGCAAGGCATCGCGGGTGAGGAAGCAGTATGGATGGCGGCTCTGGGCCCTGATATCAGCAGTCGAGGAGAAATTATTACTCCTAACGGCTGCCTCACCTCGAATCGTGTTGCTGCTACCCTCATACATACACTTGGCATAGACTTCCGTACTTTAAATCCCAACATGGGAGCGCCTCTGCGCGAATTTCTACGATGACAGTCTCATCCGACCTTTCGTCCCGTACTGCGATTCATTCCGTAACACTAGCGACTTTTTTACTCCTAGCTTCCGCGGCTGCATCAGCGCAACACGTTACGCGTATTGGCTTTGGCTCATGTAGTCATCAGGATAAGCCTCAACCCATTTGGACTTCGGTCCTTGAGGATAAGCTCGACGCATTCATTTTCCTCGGCGACAATATTTATGGTGATTCGGACGACGCCGCTGTGCTTAAGAGAAAGTACGCAAAACTAGCTGCAATCCCTGGTTTCGCAGCGCTGCGCGAACAAATGCCGACCTATGCAACTTGGGACGATCATGACTACGGACGCAATGATGCCGGCAAGGAATACCCGAGCAAAGAAGCCTCGCGGCAACTACTATTAGATTTTTGGGAGGAGCCGGAATCGAGTCTGCGACGGACACAAGAAGGCGGCATTTACTCAAGTGTTCTATTCACCGAACCAGCAGCCTCCGCGCTCCTTCACGGCGCCGAACCGCGAGTGATTCAATTGCTGCTTCTTGATCTTCGTTGGAATCGAACTGCGCTGAACGAGATAACAGATGATAATTTGCGCTCACAGCGCTTTGAGGAGAGCCGCGGCCCCTATGAGGCCGTACTGGATGCTGACGCCGAACTTCTCGGTGATGCGCAATGGACTTGGCTAGAAAAAGAATTTGCTGAAGATGTAGATCTGAGACTAATTGGTTCTAGCATTCAGGTGCTAGCTGAATTTACAGGCTGGGAATCGTGGGCCAATTTTCCTAGAGAGAGGAGTGCGCTAATAGACCTCGTAAACCAATACTCACAGGTACCAACCATATTTCTCTCCGGCGATCTGCATTGGTCAGAGCTAAGCCGAATTCAACAGCGCGCAAAACCGGCCCTGATTGAATTGACATCTTCGGGTTTGACTGAAGAATGGAAATCTATAAGCCCGAATCGTCATAGAGTTGGGCAGGCTTTCGCAGAGGCAAACTATGGCCTGATCTCAGTCGAATGGGATAAGAAACTCGATATCACTTTGGAGATTAAGAACGTTGCGGGTGAAGTATTGATCAGTAATGCTCTGTAAGCTAAAAAATAATTACCATGGCGCGATTTTTTTTTGAGCCTGTCATAACAGTGTAAAACGAATAAACTATTTTTCTATTCAGCGCAACTATTTGCGTCTCTCCCCTTGCAGTTGAGCGTCGGCTCTAAAGCCGGCGCATTTTTTTGTCTTTCAAAAATATTTACTCAGGATGAAAATGGAATTCTAATCCTTCTCTATAAGGCTTATCACCGAAATTACAGTCGACTGAATCAGCAAATCTTTGGGCATTAATGGCGGAGGAGATAGAAGTCGAAGAGAAATTGTTAACGCCACTCCGAGCTCAGCACCGTCATCAGTACCCAAAATCGATTTAAGCATCGGGCACCGTACTCATGCCCTAATCTTCCCCAAAATCTCAAAAGGACCATAACCAGACCCCAGCTATGGGGATAGCACCAATTGCTCAGTGAGGTTTTCTATTCTGCTAATGAATACTATTCTGGAATGCCTACCAATGTCGGCACCTTCAAGGTTGGTGGAGAAAAACCTGCTTGCATGTTTGCCCTCTGCTGTAACTGGTTGCCTAATTAAATCTGTTGGGTCTATCTCAACTCTAAACCAACAAAAATTAACGAACCTAAAACTCCAATGACACCAATAAAGTTTGCGATTCCATTGAATAAATTTGCTACAGATATTTTTGAAGACACATGATCTACCTCCTGTTCGATCAAAATATCTACAAAGGACCAAATTTTGAATTTGAAATAGGGTTTGGGGTTCGTCACGCCGCTGCAGGGTTTTCTGCTAAAATGTTGCTGGGCTCTATCGAGAGCAGCTAGCCAGGACAAACATAAATGAACTGCAAAATAGAATCAGTCCTATACCAGGTTTTTGAGCCTTATCTCAAGCACGGTGCAGACGACTACATCGGCGAAGCTGTCTCGCAAATCGAGCACATGAGTCAGTGTGCCGAGCTGGCTCGGCTCCAGGGCCACGATGATGAAGTTATCCTAGCCGCGTTTTTTCATGATCTGGGGCATATCTGTGCGAAGTACGACGAGGCAGACAACATGGGCGGCTTCGGTCGCATCAGCCATGAGAAAGTGGGCGCCGATTTTCTGCGGGCTAGAGGCTTTTCCGAGAAGATAGCCACGCTCGTGGAAAGGCATGTGGAGGCGAAGCGGTATCTGTGTGCGCGAAGTTCTGCGTACTACAATAAGTTATCCGCGGCTTCGAAGCAGACCCTGAAATTTCAAGGGGGCCCCATGTCTGCCGCAGAGGTCGCAGCCTTCGAGAGCGATCCCCTTCACTCTCTCTATATTGAGCTGAGAGCCTGGGACGAATTGGCCAAGCAACAAAATCACCCTGTGCCGGATCTGGACATCTATCGGAGCATGGCGAGAAAACATCTTCAGCAACAAGACGCCGTCTCCTGACCGCAGTAGAGAAATTATGGGTTGCCACTTCTTATGAATAACTATCTTAGCGAAGAGCAATTAGATGTCTGGCAACAAGACGGCTGCCTTAAAGTCGGTGACTATTTCACCGAGAGCCAGAAAAAAGAGTTGCTGGCTTGGGTGGTAGACATGCAGGCGCGTCCCGAAAGCGCGGGCAAATGGATGAAATATTTCGAAGCTCCTGTGGGCGAACCCGATGGTCGGCAACTCTGCAGGGTGGAAAATTTTCTGCAATTCCATGCTGGCTTCGATGCCCTGCTGCGGGGTGAAAGACTGATTGGCATCCTATCCGAGTTGATGGGAGAACCCGCCGTGTTGTTCAAAGAGAAGATCAATTTCAAACTACCCGGTGGCAATGGATTCCTGCCCCACCAGGATGCACCGGCCTTCAATTCGTTCGGCCCGACGTATCACATTACTATGATGGTGAGCATCGATCCCTGCAACAAGGAAAACGGCTGCCTGGAAATGGTGCCGGGCCATCACCGGCAGGGAATCTTGCCGACAGCGGCCGATGCCACCATTGATCCCGATATTGCCGAGTCCCTGAGCTGGGAGCTGCTACCAACTGAGATTGGCGACATCGTCTTTTTCGATTCCTATATCCCTCACCGCTCCGGCCCCAACCGCACTAAACAACCTCGCCGGGCTTTGTACATTACTTATAATCGAGCATCGGAAGGCAGCTACCGGGAAAGCTATTACCGCTGCAAGCGAGATATCTTCCCTCCAGATATCGAGCGCGATCCCAAGAAAGACTATCGGGATTCTGGTGTATTCAACGTGGGCAACCCAATTAAATAGAAAGGGAAATTAGCTAAGCGGACTGTATATTGTCAACTAGTGCTCCAGTTGCAGTAATAATCTCCAGTACCCAAGATACAAGATACAGCGTCTTACTCAGAATGTAGTGGTCAACCAAAACTGGACAGTAAATTAGGTTTTCCTTCTGCCACCGCGGGCGGCAATCCGCCATTTGCGGTATGTGGTCTTCGCCAATTGTAGTAGCCTTCCAAATAGCGACTAAGATCTTCTCTCGCTGCGTTGAT
>LICD01000099.1 GCA_001438145.1 OM182 bacterium BACL3 MAG-120619-bin3
CCCACGGCCATGAGATAAACCGCTTTGTGCTTCTTGATGGCCTCTATACCGATGGGGCCTCGTTCTGCTTTGCCCACCATGCCGATCAATCCTGTTTTCTCGAGCATGTCATCGGTGAACTTGTCCATACGCGTGGCTGTTGTTGGGCCAGCTGGCCCGATCACTTCGTCGCGCACGGCATCTACGGGGCCTACGTAGTAAATAAACTTATTCTTAAAATCCACGCCAGCAGGCAGGGGCTCGCCATTAGCCAGCTGCGTTAACAGACGCTTATGTGCCGCGTCGCGTCCGGTAAGAAGTGTGCCGGAAAGCAATAACGTCTCGCCTGGTTGCCAGTGCGTAATTTCCTCCGGGGTGACTGTGTCCAGATTCACACGCCGCGCTCGCGGCCCTACATCCCAAGTGATCTCAGGCCAATCGGCTAAACTCGGCGGTGTCAGCTCTGCAGGGCCGTTGCCGTCGAGGTGAAAATGGGCATGTCTTGTCGCAGCGCAGTTAGGAATCATCGCAACAGGCAGCGAGGCGGCATGGGTAGGATAGTCGCTGATTTTAACATCGAGCACGGTGGTCAGGCCGCCAAGGCCTTGCGCACCGATGCCTAGATTATTCACGCGCTCCATGATTTCTAGCCGAAGCTCTTCGACACGCGAATTTGGGCCCCGCTTACGTAATTCATGTATATCAATGGGGTCCATCAAAGACTCTTTCGCCAGCAGCATTGCTTTCTCGGCTGTGCCACCAATACCAATTCCAAGCATGCCTGGCGGACACCAGCCTGCACCCATTGTTGGCACGGTACGTTCGACCCAATCAACAATGCTGTCGCTCGGATTTAACATGGCGAGTTTGGACTTGTTCTCCGAACCGCCCCCTTTGGCGGCGAGTTTTACCTCGACCGAATTTCCCGGCACGATTTCCATATGCACGACCGCAGGCGTATTGTCGCCCGAGTTTTTGCGCAGACCCGCGGGGTCGAGAAGTATAGAGGCACGAAGGACGTTATCGGGGTGGAGATAAGCACGGCGTACGCCTTCGTTAACCAAGTCGGTGATCGACATAGAGCCTTCCCACTGCACCTGCATACCGATTTTCAAGAATACGCAAACAATACCGGTGTCTTGGCAAATGGGCCGCTTACCCTCGGCACAAAGGCGCGAGTTGATTAATATCTGCGCCATCGCGTCTTTTGCAGCCGGAGATTCTTCGCGCTCGTAAGCGCCGTGAACCGCTTGCACAAAGTCGATGGGATGGTAATACGAAATATACTGCAATGCGTCGGCGACGCTCTGAATAAGGTCTTCGTTACGAATTAGGGTTGTCACTGTTTCACCTCTAAAGTTTGGCCATGCCTTGCATTGATGAAGGCGCTGGCTTAAGGTTTAGCGCGTAATTTACAGTCTACCATCGCTCAACCGGTGCTGCGATGTTCTGCCGATCGAATTATTGGTTTTAACACCCGGAAATCATTTCGTGGCTCGTTCGCGAAAGCTCGCATACAACCTCATATTATGGAATCTACTGCATGCTCGACTCTAGCAATGCCAACATAGAATACAGCCTCGACGCAGGCGTCTTTGTCCTTAAAATAAATCGTCCGGAGAAAAAGAACGCACTGCTGCCAGGCATGTATTCGGCCCTTGCCGAAGGCCTGCGCTGGGCAGACAACGCCGACGATGTTCGCGTGACACTGATCCGCGGCGTGGATAATTGCTTCACTAGCGGCAACGATGTAAACGGATTTGTGAGCAACGATTCCGATTCTTCGCAGGGCCGTCCATCGCAAGATCTCATGCATGCGCTTAACGACAGCAAGAAGCCGATTGTAGCGGCTATTAGCGGCCTTGCCATTGGCATCGGCACAACGCTGCTGTTTCACTGCGATCTGGTCTACGCCTCACGTGATTGTTTTCTGCAAATGCCTTTCACGCGCTTAGGGTTATGCCCCGAGGCGGGTTCGAGCTATTTGTTGCCTCGCCAATTAGGCCACCAGCGCGCATCGGAAATGCTGCTCTTGGGCGATCGCATGAGTGCCGAACAGGCGCGCGACTATGGCGTAGTGAATGAGGTTCTCGATCAGGCTGACTATTTAGACTATGCGATGACTAAAGCACGGCAACTCGCCGCCCTACCTGCCGATTCGGTTCAAACCAGTAAACGCCTCATTAAAACTGGCTCACCCGAGGCGACGCGCGCGGTCATCAATGATGAATTGGTCGAGTTCAATCGCCTGCTACAGACACCAGAGGCGCAGGCTATTGTGCAGGCATTCTTAGCGAAGTCAGCGGCTAAATAATAGAACCCGTAGGCACAAGAGGCGGAAGACTTTTACTCGAGCAAGAAGTCTTTCGCCGCGTTTACCTTCTTAGCAAGGTAGTCATTACCCCCGCGGTCGGGGTGTAATTTGCGCATTAAATCTCGATGCGCGGCGACAATATCAGCCCGCTCCGCACCCTCTTCGAGCCCCAGCACTTCCAGAGCGTGCGCTCTATTCATTTCTTCGTAACTGCCGCTTTCGGCTCGCTTGTTCGTGCCTGCCGATTCTTCCCAATCTGGGTGTGCATGGGCAAGATATGCCTGCAATAGCTGGACAGAATCGCCATCTGCACCGCACTCGGAGAGCAGCCTTAAGAGCTCTTCGAGACTCATGCTCACGAGCGGTCGCCCGGCGAAATCGCCTTCAACCACCTCACCCTGCATTTCTGCCGTTTCATGATCGAGCGACATGGCCAAGAACCGCGTTCGGATTGTGGACTGCTGCCCGGGTTGACGAGGTTTGCTGGCACCCGCGCGCCCGCGCAGCATTTGCACCATCGGCAGAAAGCGGAGCAGCGCTGGCAGCAACCTGAATAGCGAGGTCGCCGCCAATCCTAATGGCGCCAAAATAAATTGCACCGGCAATCGACCCATCGCAATTAACACGCCAACCACTAACAATCCCGTAAGGCTTATTACGAGCCAGCGTTTCTGAGTCGCCGAAAGGGATGCATGGCGCGTAATGCGCTGGGCCAACCAATAGGCAAATAGGGGCAACAGGATGATGAGCAGCAGTCTAAAAATCATGGAAGGGATAACTCATTCAGTTTTAGCGGCGAATTTGACTTTCGAGTAAAGCGACTGCAACAGCCGCGTCTTTGTTCCGCGTGCCAAACGCGGTCAGTGCTTTCATGCCGCCAGCTGCGTAGGCGGCAACTGCGCGTAATAGATGCGCAAGCTGCGCAGCGCTCGCAGAATCGAAGCGACTATATGCGCCTCCCGAAAGCCTGCATAAGTCTTTAAAACCTGCCGTAGCGATCGCGTCGCGACCTTCTTGAAAGACAAACAACGGCACTTTCAAAAGACCCAGTTTGCCGGCGAGATCCGCGAGCACATCGATGTCTTCTTCCAAACAATCGCCTACGTAGACCACACAGCTGAGCGGTTTAACTGAGTTTTCCCGCATCGCGTGTTGCAAGACAGCACCGATTTGAGTACGCCCAGCCTCACATCGAAGCCCCTGCATAATACCCAACACGCTGTCCGCGCTACTCTGCCAATCGCTGGCGAAGAAATCACCGAACCCGCGAAAATAGCATAGCTGAACAGTAAGGCCGCCGAGTGCCGCCGCCTCGCCAAACATCTGCGCTTGGAGATGGCTCGCACTATCCCAAGTAGCCTGTCTGCTCGCCGTTGCATCCAAGGCAAAGAGGAGTCTCCCGTCGCCACTACCCTTAGGTAGCGAAGCTACTTTAGTTAAAAAAGCATTTACCTCCGCTGAAGACGCGACGAGTTGATTGCCTCCCACTTTCGCGGCTTTGTCGGCGGGAGGAGAAGTGCCAGACGCCGACTCTTCAGCAATCGAGGTTATACTGGACTGGGTGAGCTTACTCAGGAATGTGGTCAGAAATTTTTTCTTCATAGCCGAAGATTAGCATGGTGAAAGGCGTGCGATACAACTGAAGTTTGCCATGCCAGTCCGGCGCGACTTTGATCGGCTTTATTACGGCATCAGAAAATTCTGTCTTACCAGCCGTTCGGGCGGAATAACAGTCGAGTGAGTAACGCAGGCTTAAATCTTGTTCTTAGCTCGGTAACACCTGTGCTAATGCTTGAACGGGTGCTTGAGCTGGTGCTTGAGCTTGAAAACCTGGGCTTGAAAACCTAGGCTTGTAAACCTGAGCCTGAAAAAAAAGGATGGTGCGGACGGGGAGACTTGAACTCCCACACCTTTCGATACTAGAACCTAAATCTAGCGCGTCTACCAATTCCGCCACGTCCGCAGCGCTTAACCAAAAAACATGCACTGGTCGGTTAAGGGAGGCGCATTATACCCGATCAGCGCGTTTTGCCAAGCGCTAGTAAGCGAAGATACGGCATCCTATACTCTGTCTCGAATAATAGTTAACGCAAAGGAACAACTATGGCTCATTTAGATCTCGACATTACAGACGGTGTCGCAACACTCACGATGAATCGTCCAGAGGCACGCAACGCACTCAGTATGGAGATGCGCGCCCAGCTCATCGAAGTACTTCATGACATCGAACACGATAATACGGTGCGCTGTGTTGTGCTCAAGGGCGCCGGCGATCACTTTATGGCGGGCGGCGATGTAAAGGGTATGAGTGAGTCAATAAAAAAAGACCCCTCCGATGTGCGCAAAGAATTTCTACTTCGTATTCACGACCTGCACCCCATTATGTTCGCCATGCGCCGCATGCCGAAACCTATCATAGCTAGTTGTCGCGGCGCAGCAGCCGGTGCCGGTGTCAGCATGGCGCTTGCCTGCGACCTGGTGATTGCCGCAGACGATGCCTTCTTTACACTCGCTTATTGCAAAATCGGTACAAGCCCCGACGGCTCTTCATCTTTCCACTTGCCCCGCGCGGTAGGCATCAAGAAGGCGATGGAGATAGCACTGTTAGGCGATAGATTTGGCGCGCAGGAGGCAAAAGACATCGGGATGATTAATTTCGTCGTGCCAACCGCCGAACTCGACGCCGAAACGGCGGCTCTCGCTCAGCGTCTCGCCGCTGGCCCAACGCATGTCTATGGCAATACGAAGGCATTATTCTATCGCTCTCTCGAAAGCGAATTCGAATCGCAGCTTCAGGCAGAGGCAGAGTATTTTGCCGACTGCGCGTCGCGTGCCGACTTCAGAGAGGGAGTTAGTGCCTTCGTCGAGAAGCGGAGTCCTAATTTTACTGGCAATTGAGAGTAAGAGGCGAAAACACCTCCCTGCTCTCCCCAGTTATTGCGCTGGGCGAAGCATCGACTGCAAGGTTTCAACATTCTGTTGTAACCTGTAGAGGCTGTCGTTTACTTGAAGTCTGTAGGCATTCACAGACTCCATTGACTGCTCGACATAGTCGAGCCGCCCAGCCAGCCCGAGCACCGTGCTGTCTCCACTGTTAAGAGACGCCTGTATCGACACGAGGTCTCCGCGCAATCCGTCGAGTTCCGCGACCTGCGCGTTTAACTGACCCATTGCCGTCGTGGCTGCAGCCAGCTCATTGGCTAGAGTATTGAGTCGAGTTTCGACGCCAATCAACGATTCCGCCGAGGTGGCGAGACGCGAAGCGTTCTGCGCAATCGTCTCGTCTTGGCCTTCATTGGTAAGTCTGATCCTCGCAGCCTCGCCTTTCAACTCGTCTATATTGCTATTGAGTACGCGTCGAGCAGCCCAAAGTTTATCGATCTCAGAAAAATTAAAGTCCATCCGCTCGATCATCTTAAGCGTCGACTCCTCGGCACTATCACCAACAAGGCTTAGTCGACGTTCTAGATCGGCAATGCGAAGCTCCGCCGAACGCGCATCTGCATTGGCTTCTTGCGTATAAAAATAGCCATAACCCGCACCGCCAAACGCAGCTAAAAATAAAATTGCTATCGCAGCCTTCAGACCCGCAGAGCTGCGAGGCTGCGAAATGCCTCGCGCAGGCATGACGATATCCTGCCCCTGAGCTTTGCGATTACTGAGGTGACTGTCTACATCATCGCGCTCGGGCACCATCGGGGGAAGCCGACCGAGGTCATCGTTGTCTCTCATGCTTAGGCTCGCTGAAACGATTGGAATTAATGGACTCATTATCTACAAATTGGACAACGCCCGCTATCCCTATACCCCTAGTTAGTCACTATGAATGCATCTGCGATTCAATAGCCTGCCGAATGCAGCAAGTGCTACACTTCGCTTCGAGTAATTAAAAAAACCAATAAAGGAGCTACCCCCATGGAACTCGATAATTTAGTCCCCTTTTTAGTCCGCTGGATTCACCTTTTCGCAGGTGTCGTGTGGATAGGCATCCTCTACTACTTCAACTTTGTCCAAACTGAGTATTTCAAAGTCGCAGACCCGGCCGCGAAAGCCTCGGCGATATCAAAGTTACTCCCTAATGCACTCAAATGGTTTCGCTATGGCGCACTAGTCACCTTTATTTCCGGCATCGCTCTCGCAGGCTATCTCGCTGCCGCAGTAAACTTCTACATCATTCTCGGCATGCTCATGGGTACCTTCATGTTCCTCAATGTGTGGCTGATCATCTGGCCGAATCAGAAAATCGTCATGGCCTCGAATGAGCAAGTACTCGGCGGCGGTGAAGCGCTTCCCGAAGCTGCGGGCGCCGCGGGTAAGGCGGGATTAGCCTCGAGAACTAATACCTTGTTCTCACTGCCAATGCTGCTTTTCATGGTAGCCTCTGGACACTTAAACGGGCTTGGTGGTTTGCCAATGGGCGCAGAAATGGGCGTCAGCAGCACCGCATCGGCTGTTGCTGTTATCCTCATTCTTGCGATCGAAGCGAACGCGATTAAAGGCAAGATGGGACCGATGGCGAGCGTTGTCGGCGTTGTGCACTTAGGTGTTGCACTAGCTGCCGTGCTGTTAGTGGTTGTTCAATACCTCTAACCACTGCTTTTCTCAGGCAGCTGAGTTCACTCGGCTGCCGCTTTCAAGACTCTGCATACCCTGAACACTTTCCACACTTTCCACACTTTCAACACTTTCAACACTTTCAACACTTTGACGATTTTGAAGGGTCGATTTGAGTCCTGATGCTAGCAGGTCTAAAATCGACCCTTCGCCGTATTTGTTAGCGTAAAATCTCTAATCATCAACCCTAAGTAGTAGCAGGAGCATAACCAATCTCATGAGCTTACACCTTCCAGAACTCCCCTTCGCCAAAGACTCACTCGCACCCCATATGTCGGCTGACACCTTCGACTATCACCACGGCAAACACCACAACGCCTATGTTGTGAAGGGTAACGAACTCCTCGCCGACGCCGGTATCGAAGGCACAGATTTAGAGCAACTCGTTCACGACACAGCGAAGATCGGGGGCGCACTGTTCAACAACGTGGGCCAACATTACAACCACAGCTTTTTCTGGAATAGCCTAAGCCCTAACGGCGGTGGCGCACCGACCGGCGACATCGCCGCGCGCATCGACGCCGATTTCGGCAGCTTAGACGAGTTCAAAGCTCAGTTTGTCGCGGGCGGCGTAAGCCAATTCGGCAGCGGGTGGGTGTGGCTAGTTGAGCGCGATGGCAAGCTAGCGATTGAAAAGTCAGCGAATGCCGAAACGCCGCTGACCTCCGGTGCTAAACCCCTGGTCGTTTGCGATGTTTGGGAACATGCCTATTACCTAGACTTCCAAAATCGTCGTCCAGACTTTTTGGCGTCGTACATTGATAACCTCGTCAACTGGGATTTTGCCAACGCGAATCTAGCCGCGTAGTCAGCAAGCGCTGAGAGAGATAATCAAAAACTACCGCTCATAAAAAAAGCAGACAATGTCATTGTCTGCTTTTTTTTGTGACTCTGTTTTTACGCTGTCGTCACACGAAAAGGGGCGAGCTTTACATCATGCCGCCCATGCCACCCATTCCGCCCATGCCGCCCATAT
>LICD01000100.1 GCA_001438145.1 OM182 bacterium BACL3 MAG-120619-bin3
AGACAGCTCGCCGCCTGCGGAGATTGGTGTTTGGGCGGGCGCATCGAAGACGCCTTCTTGAGTGGGCATAGGCTTGGCACCACTCTCGCAAAATTGTTCGGCGAGTAACCTTACCTGCCGCACGATCCTTTCAATTTTTGCTGAGAGTCGCCACACTTTTAGATGCGACTTTACCTCGCTATTTGGCAAGTTTTGCGATGATTAATTTGAGCTGCGTCGCATCGAGTCGACGATCATCGAACGCCGGCATTTTTCCTAAACGCCCTTCTTGCAGCGTAGTTAAAATGCTGTCGATGTCGCCCCCGTATAACCAGATATTGTCAGCCAGATTTGGCGCGCCAAGAAACACATTGCCTGCACCTTCTGCGCCATGGCAAGCAGCGCAGCTTTGCTCATAGACCGAGCGTCCGCTATGTTCTCTGTTTGAAAAATCAAGGAGGTAGCGCGCTACATCGCGCGTTTTCTCTTCACCGATAATAGGCCCCCACGCCGGCATGTTGGCATTACGCCCGCCGCGGAGAGTTTGTTCGATCTGCTCGGGGGAGCCTCCCCATTGCCAATCGGTGTCCATCAAATTTGGAAAAAGCGACGCCTGACCGCGACCATCGATACCATGACACGCCGAGCACTCGCGGCGAAAAATGCGATCAGCCGTTGCCATAAGCACTGGGTCTGCCTGCACCTCAGCAAGGCTTAGGTTAGCTATCTCTGCACGGCGCGTGTCGAAACTCGCTTCATAGTTTTCGTAGCTAGACACTAAGCGCTTACCCTGCGACCAGTTTAGCAAGCCCTCGAAAGACCCAAGTCCCGGATAGAGCATTAAATAGGCTAAAGAGAAAACCATCGCGCCCAAAAGCATCCAAAACCACCAGAGTGGAGGCGCGCTGGAGCCCTCTCGCAAATCGCCGTCCCATACGGGCTCGTGCGCATCGGCGTCGCCAGTTTTTACATCCGGCGAAGAAAAATAGACGCTGAGCACAACCCACGCGAGAGTCGAGAGTGAGACGCAGGTGAGCACGACAATCCAGCCACTCCAAAAGCCAATAGGCAAATCAGCCATCATGACGGTCGCCTCTCGTTTGACTCGCGCTCGCAGCTGCCGACCGTGCGGAGGAGACCGACACCGCATCGCCGCGATCTTCGTCTTCGAGCGGGATCCGAGCTGCGGCAAGTGCTGATTCGCTGGTACCCGAGGTGCCGAACCAAATAGCGACACCCACCATGAATGCCATCACCAACATGTCACCGACAAAGATAAATAGTGTCATCGGATAATCTCCTTATCTAAACCCGTGCCAAGCATTTGTAGATAAACAATCAGCGTATCTATTTCGAGCAGGCCCTCTAATTTAGACTCGGCTGTCGCGATCTGCTCTTGTGTGTAAGGATGACCAAGTATCGCAAGCGCCTTCATCTTCGCAACGATATCGCCTGCTTGGTTGGCGTTGCGGCGAGCGAGCCACGGGTAACCGGGCATTATGCTCTCAGGTACAACAGACCTTGGGTCAATTAAGTGGACACGATGCCAGTCGTCCGAGAATTTGCCCCCCACACGATGAAGGTCGGGCCCTGTTCGTTTTGACCCCCAGAGAAATGGCCTGTCGTAAACAAACTCGCCCGCGCGCGAATAAGGACCGTAGCGTTCGACCTCGGCGATTAAAGGTCGAATCTGCTGTGAATGGCAGACACTGCAGCCTTCGCGAATATAGATATCCCGGCCTGTAAGCTCCACCGCAGTGTAGGGTTTCGTATTAGCCGTTGGCTCTTGCAGGCTCTCTTGATTGAGCACCGGCAATATTTGCACCAGACCACCTATGGATGACACCAAAAGGATGCCAAAAATGAGTAGGCCTGTATTCTCTTCTATGCGCTTGTGCAGCGAGAGAGCGCTCATGCTGCCACCTCCTTAACCATCGCATACGCAGGGTCGACTGGCGGTGCCTTAACAACCACAGCGTGTCTTCCCGCAAGAGTCTTAAATAGGTTGAATGCCATGAGGCACGTGCCGATTAAGAAGATAAGCCCTGCGATGAGTCGTAATGCGTAAAACGGCTGCATGCTTGCCATAATGTCTTTAAAACTGAAAGACAGCTCACCGATTTCATCAACGCTGAGCCAGAGCAAACCTTGAGACACGCCCGCACCCCACATTGAAACGATATAAAGCATCGTGCCCGCGAGTGCCATCCAAAAATGAATATTCGCTAGGCGTACGCTGTACAGCGGCGCACCAACTAGGCGAGGCACCATAAAATAGAACGTGCCGTAGGTAATCATCGCATTCCATCCAAGCGCGCCCGAATGCACATGACCGATGGTCCAGTCGGTAAAATGGCTCACGACATTCACACTCGGGAACGACATCATCGGCCCTTCAAACGTAGCGAGCCCGTAGAACGCCAGCGACAGAACGATGAACTTCAAAGCAGGATCGGTTTTAAGTTTTTCCCACGCGGTGCTAACCGTCATGATGCCGTTGATCATCGTCGCCCAAGAGGGTGCGAGGAGAATCACGCTCATCACCACAGCGAGTGACTGAACCCACTCGGGAATCGCGCTGTAATGCAGGTGATGGGGGCCCGCCCATATGTAGCTGTAGGTAAACGCCCAGAATGCGACAACTGATAAACGATAACTCCAAATCGGGCGTCCAGAATGTTTAGGTAGAAAGTAATACATCATGCCAAGAAAACCGCCCGTGAGCAGAAACCCGACTGCGTTATGCCCATACCACCACTGCACTACTGCGTCTTGCGCACCTGCAAACAGCGAATAGGATTTCCCGATTGTCACAGGAATCGCTAGGTTGTTCACGATATGCAACATCGCGATAACTATAATCAGTGCGCCGTAAAACCAGTTAGAAATATAAATTGGACGTATTTTTCGAGTCGCGATTGTCCCAAAGAAAACGACGCCAAAGAGCACCCAAACAATCGCGATGGCGATGTCGAAAGGCCACTCGAGTTCGGCGTATTCTTTTGTGCTGTTCCAGCCAGCAAGCAGCGATAATCCGCCGAGCAGCACAATAAGTTGCCATGCGTAGCAGCAGAACCACGCGAGTCTTGGCGAGTAGAGACGTACATGTGAGGTGCGCTGCACGCTGTAGAAACCTGTGGCCATAAGCGCTGAGACGCCAAAACCAAAGATGATGCCATTAGTATGCAGTGGTCGCAGTCGGCCGAACGAAAGCCAAAACTGTCCAAAATCGATCGTTGGCCACAGCAGTTCGGCCGAGAGATAAACCCCTGCGGTCATCGCCACGACTGCCCAAACCACCGAGAACTGAATTAGGCGAATGACTACTTTGTCTTCGTAAATATCCGCCGGCGAATCGTGTAGCGGGTCGTTATTCACCGCCTCGGCTGCGTCTGATCTTGTCGCTAGTGTCGCTGACATGTTGGGGCGTTAGCCTCCTTTTTCACTAAGTCGATATCAATAATTACACTGGACGAAAGCCCAATAACTTACGCTTCTGTCGCTTCTGTTAAACCCCCAGCAGTGGACCGACACCCAATGTCCAAAGCGACATGCTGATGCCGAGCAAGCTCACCGCGGCGACCAGAAGCCAACCAACAAGTGACGACGCCATCAGCATTCCCCTCTCGGACGGTATGTCGAGTGCAAGTGGAATACCCGTGTAAAGGAGATACATTGCCCAGATGGTTGTCGGAATTAAGACAAGGGCGTTGAGGAAGACATCTGGAAAAAGATGCGCAGCGCTCGCGACGGCGAGCGGCTCTCCCACGATAGTGATCAGCGCAACGTGCCGGCCAAACGAGGCATTTGCCCCGTAGGTATCTGCCATCCAGCGGCTAATCAGCGCGGTCGTCACAAGGCCAAAAAAGAGAATACAAAAATACCCAATACTTATGAGTGCGAGCGCCTCGTTTTCCATAAACAGTGGCTCTGTTGCGCCAAGGCGCCAGCCAAACTGGGACGCGCCAACAAACGAGAACAATGGCGGCAGCAACAATAGCCACAGTGAATATCTGAATAGAATTCGTAACGGTGCGGGATCTTCGGCGACCAGGCGGGCGAACGCTGCTTTTGGCGCATAGAGGGCTTTAAATAGCAGGAATGAATAAATCGAATTGCTCATGCTTCCCCTCTCCCAACTCACCACTACAGCTAGGAGTGGCTAATATGAAACAAGAGTATAGCGAGGACGCCGCCTACCACTTTGATCTAACTCAAGCGCAGCGCACCAATGTCCTCGGAGATGCCGCCTGAGAGGACTATTGAGCTGAATGACTAAAGGACAACCGGGGGAAACTCACAGCACCCAAACTAGCGCTGGGGTAATACGAAAATGCCCTCTTACTGGGGCAGAGCGACTTCGAATGTGTATTCGCCGGCGTAGTCAGCATCATCACCCTCGACACGCGTTTTCCACTGCACGGTGTAGTGTCCGTTGGTTAGCGCTGGCTGGTAGATTTCGACCATGAGATCGTCGGCGCCCATTGTATGCAAACCGCGAAGGCTATAGTCGCCCGCAGGGCCCGTGAGGGTGAGTTTGCTGTTCTCGACATCGGGAAGCGCGGCGTAAAACAGGCGTAACGTTCGCGGAGTGCGCTCGTTAATTGTCTCGCCAGCACCCGGCTCCGAATTAAGCAGCGGGGTGTAGTCGCTCACGCCTGTGCAGGATGTGAGGACTGAGATAAGGCAAGTAGCAGCAAAAAAGGGAACAATACGATTGAACGATAAGCGATGAAAATTGAACATACACTGCCCTCAATAATTTCGCGCTTGCGGCGGAGTAATTAGCATGGATGCCTAAGAAAACTTCTTAGTGGCTTGCGCGATCGCGCTGCGCTTGTGCAAGCTCTTTGGCGAATTGATCGAGCCTGGCACGTATTTCCGCTTCGTTTAGCGGCGCTGCCTGCGAGCCACTTTTAGCAGTGGTGGGACTGGGCGAACGATCTACTGACGCATCGGCATTGCTGTTCTTTGCACTGTAATTATCAGAATAGGCCTGTGCGCGCTTGTTCATCTCTCGAAAATCCCTCTTGTTAGCCAAAACCTAGCAATTCGTTCGATAACGCAAGATATAGTCTTGCACACTTTGTGTCAAACAATATCTAGACATCACCTCGTCAGAATCAACCCATAAACACCAATTCTCGACGCATGTGTCGCTGTTTATGCAGTATTAACAATTCATTACGCGACTAAATCCCAAAATATCAAAGATAAATACGGGAAATAAAAAACAAAGGACACCCAATTAAAATACAAACTCCCCTTATCACCGACCGCGCCACAGCGATCGATTAGGCGATCGATCCGAACAAAGCCAATATCTGGAACGGGTACTATTAAAAGGACACCCAATTTAATTTATAATCACCTATTCGAGCACAAGGTTGCTGCAAACAATTGATGCCCTTAGCCGAAATAGCGGAGAAATTTGAAATTCGAGAAATTAGCGCTGAATTTAGCGCGATCTAGAGGCTTTTTTACATGAAAACACAGCGTTGATTCGTCGCGAACTAAGGATCTCTGGAGAGATGTTTAATGCAGAGAATATCTAGACGGAAGGAAGCCGCAGAAGCGGGGATCACAGAGGCAAGGGCAAGCGCGAAGGCTCTAGCCTAGGTTTCGTATAGCAGCTTGGCAGCGACGGTGCCGCGAACCCACTTCGTGGTCGACCGCATCACCTCGCCAGATTTCACGCGTCGCGCCTGATAGGCGATAAGCGAGTCGGTGCTGCCAGCAGCTAGCGCGTAATGTCGGTGGAATTTTGTCACCGCCTGCAACCAACCATGCCCTTTCATGCCCAGCTGCGACAGCAGCGAGTGACTGCCTAGCGGATTCAGCAATTCAACATCCATCGCCTGTTCGTAACGTAATGCGCGCACGCTCGCATCGAGAAGCGCAACGTAGCTCGACCGGTCAATCGGCAACGCATCCTGCGCCCTATTCCCTGGTTCGGCTAGCGGGCGCAGCTGTTTCTGCGCTTTCGATTTAAGGAGATGACGCGCGTTACGGCGTTTAAGCAGCCGCTGCTGCCGGTAGTTCGGTTCTTTTGCGCGTTGCGCCTGACGTACGAGACGTTCTTGAATAGAGGTAAAATCGCTTGCCTCAAGGGTATCGCTAACGCCAGCGCGAATAGGGTTGAGGTCGACATACGCCATACAGGTCACCAACGCCCGCTCGTCGAGAAGCGCCTGGCTCTTGAAGCGGCCCTCCCAAAAACGCCCAGTGCAATTGTCTTCGCGATTCGCTGCACGGGCGATGCGCTCATTCAAACAGCGCATAAACCAGCTAATGTCCTGCAGCCGTTCTCGCCACTCAGCTAACGTCTTAGCTTCGAGCTCAACCGCTTTCTTGCTGCTCGAGTTAAGGCGAAGGGTTTCGATTAGCTTGGCATTGCGCGGGAACAGCTTAGTCCACCGGGCGAGCACCTCATCGTCGCTCCAAGAGCGCGCCTTGGCTACATTGACGCCCAATACGAGATGGTAATGATTGCTCATTACCGCGTAAGCACAAACATCAATGGCAAATTGGCTCGCAAGCCATTTCATCCGCTGCACCAGCCAGCCCTTGCGGTGATCAAAGTTCTGACCGGTAAGGGGATCGTCACCACATAAATAAGCACGCCGGACACACCGCGAGATGCAGTGATAGTAAGGCGTATCCTCGAGTGATACCTGTTGGTTGCGGGCACGTGTCACGTACTGTGTTCCGAATTGCTAGACAAAAATAAAACGGGAAATCGATTTTAGAGAGATTAGTGTAGACTTCAAGAACTAAGCTCACTTTGTAAACGCACAGAGAACAATTTATGCGTATCGGTATCGACCTCGGCGGCACCAAAATCGAAGGTATCGTCCTTCGAAATGACGGCGAAATAATCCATAAACTCCGCGTACCCACTCGAGGCGACTACTACGAGATTATCCTCGATGACCTCACTGCGCTGATTCAGTCGCTTCAAGCGCGGTTCAAAGATCGTCTCAGTGTGGGTATCGGCACGCCGGGCTGCCTCTCCAACAATGGCGAAATGAAAAACTGCAATGCGATAGAGCTTAACGGCAAGCGCTTGCTAAATGACGTCGAGGCCAGACTCGGCTATGAGGTTCGCATAGAGAATGACGCCAACTGTTTCGCGCTCTCAGAGGCCTGCTATGGCGCAGCGCAGAAGGCACGTTCAGTTTTCGGCGTTATCGTCGGCACGGGCTGCGGTGGCGGCATCGTAATCGATAAGAAGCTGGTCACAGGGCCCAACAGTATTTCGGGCGAATGGGGCCATAACTGTATGCCGGCCAACGCACGTGCAATGATTTCGGCAGACAGGGAATGCTACTGCGGACGCACCAATTGCATTGAAACATTACTTTCGGGGCGCGGCTTAAGTCAGAGTTATTTTGATGCCACCGGTGAGAAACTGTCCGCCGCCGAAATCGCCGAGCGGGCAAAAGGCAAATTTGCACCTGCGAAAGTGTGTTTGGAGATCTACGCAGACCAACTCGCGCATTGTCTCGCCACGGTAATCAACATGCTCGACCCGGAGGTCATCGTGTTAGGCGGTGGGCTGTCGAATATTGCGTCGCTCTACAAGCGTGTTCCCGCCCTCTTGCGGCCGCATGTATTTAATGACCAGATGCATACGCGCATTGTGGCGCCCACCTTCGGCGATGCAAGCGGCGCTATTGGCGCCGCTTGCCTATGGGAGCACTAGCTCTTTACGCGTCGAACGGATGCCGGAGGATGATTGTTTCTTTCCGATCGGGGCCGGTCGAAATGATATCGACAGGCACCTCGATTGCCGCCTCGATATACCGAAT
>LICD01000101.1 GCA_001438145.1 OM182 bacterium BACL3 MAG-120619-bin3
AGCTTTTAGGGCGCTGGCGTCAAATAGCGTCACGTTGTTCAATCAATCGGTAATTTTAGCCGACGTTAATAATAGTAGCGGTGTTCTCATTGAGCTGAGTAAGGCGCTTTTCGACCAAGGCGTGCTGCCCTATTACCTTCATCTGCCCGACGCCGTGGCGGGCACTGCCCACTTCGACGTCCCGATTCCCGACGCGCAGGCGCTGGTTGCAGAGATGCAGGCACAGCTTCCGGGATACCTTGTGCCGAGACTCGTTCGCGAAGAGCCGGGCGAAGACTCAAAGACGCGCTACGCCTAGCCAAAACCATGCAGAATTCGCCACCACGGCCGACAGTTAAGATGCCCCTATTTTCCATGCCAGAAACCCAGCGCAGTGAGCAACAGCCGTGAGTGAGACCGACGCAACAAACAATGAGTACGAACTGCCGACCACGCAGAAGCGCGGCGAAAAGGTCGGCTCGAGCTTCACCCTAGCGGTCTGTCTGCTGCTTGTGCTCGGCATGTGCGCGTTCTGGCTTGTGAGCAATTACAACACCCAAAATTTGCTGCGGCAGCAAGCAGACCAACTGGGCTTCACAGTTGCCGAGCAGACTGCGCTGCAGATGACCGAATTTGTGCTCGCAAACGACCGTATCAGCATGAACGTAGTGTTGGGCGAACTGATTCGCGGGACGTCGATTACCGAACTTGCGGTAATTAACATCGACGATCAAGTCATCGCAATCGCCACCCAAACCCTCGCAGAACCCAGCGCCTTTATTCCCCTGCCCATGACCTTAAGCCGCGAGCGGGCCGAATACGAAGTGCCTATTAGCCTTCAGGGTTCGACCGCGGGCTCGGTGCGACTGGTGCTCGATCTCAGCGGCATTGAGGTAGCAGTCATCAACAACCTGCTCATGGTGGTTGGGATCGCGCTCGTGCTGATCGCTATTGCCGTTGTGCTCACCACAACCTATTTCAGCTATCTGGTCAGCTTTCCGATCAGCCTGCTAGCGCAGTCGCTTGCCGATATCCGTAATGGCGAAATAGAGCCGTGTATCGAGCCTACCGGCGACGACGAGGTCGCGCGCGCAATAAGGCAATATAACCAGACCGCCGAGTTCCTCGCCCAGAACACCTTTCTCAACCGCTTTTCGCAGGCGCTGCCCGAGTTCGAGCCCGAGCGCTACACCGAGCCCGGCAGACAGGAAGTCGCTGTGCTGTGTCTTAAGATGTCGAATTTCACCTACCTCGGCTCGACGCTCGACGAAGACCTGTTTATTAACCTGCGTAACAAGTATTACTTTTTCGCAGGCAAGGTCAGCGAGATGTATAACGGCGTGGTGAACTCATGCACCGAAGACGAAGTGATCATTCACTTTGGTGAGTCACAGTTAGAAGAAGAGCAGGCGTTCTATGCCATCTGCGCAGGACAGCTATTCCTGCGCCTCATCGAAGAGATCAATCAGCCCTCGCTGCCGGCGCTCGCCGAAATCCTCGACGATGAAGATTCACTCCACTGGAAACCGGCGGCGCAGCTAGAACGAGAGCGAAAGCTCGCGCAAGAACAGCACGAGCGCATGGCCGCTGCCATTGGGCAGCTGGGGGCGAAGTTTACGCTCGCCTCTCACAGCGGGTCGATGCTACGCGGCATCTATTCGCCCATCACACATGCCACTAACTCGCTCAGCGGCACGACGCTCGATCAGGCGCGCGCCCTGTGCAACGAGGCGCCGGATAACTCCCTTCTGATAAGCGAACCCTGCTACGAAGCGGCCGGCGATGGGTCGCGGCTAGACGCCCATGCCTATTTGGACATCGACTCTAGCCCATTCGATTTCGAGGCATATTTGAGTCTCGAGCCGCTTTCGGACTATCGACTCCTGCTCGACCGGCAGGCACATCAGCTGATCGCGCTGTGGTCGCAGGAGCCTCTGGCTTCCTAGCGCTCAGCCTCGCTAGCCTTCACAGCCTTAGGCACCACCTCGATCGAGTCGACATTCTGGAAGCCTCGCGGCAGTTTATTACCCCGACGACCGCGCTCACCGGCGTAGTGCTCGAGATCAGCTGGGCGCAGGTTGTGATGGCGCTTTCCTGCATGAATCGTAATAGAGTCTTGCGCACCCAAAACCGCAATCGCCACGACAAACTCGACGCGTTCGGCAACCCGTGCCGGCGGAATGCCAAGGATCTTATTTCCCTTACCCTTGGCTAAACGCGGCAATTCCCTCAATGGGAACATGAGCATCCTGCCCTCGTTGCTTATCGCAACAATCAGGTCCTCGTCGTAATTGGCCACCTCGAGTGGGGGCATGACAAGCCCGCCTTTGGATGGTTTGAGCACCGCCTTGCCAGCCTTATTCTTACTCACTAAGTCGCTGAGCTTGCCGACGAACCCGTAGCCGCCATCGCTAGCAAGCAGCACGTCTTTGTTGTCGTCGCCTATTAATACGCCTTCGAAAGTTGCTCCAGAAGGCGGGCTGACCTTACCGGAAAGCGGTTCACCCTGCCCACGCGCAGAAGGCAACGAGTGTGCGGCGAGCGAATAGGTGCGGCCGGTCGAGTCGAGGAAAATGGCAAACTGGCTACTCTTGCCTCGAGCTGCCTGTTTGAAGCTGTCGCCCGATTTGTACTGGAGTCCTGCGGCGTCGACCTCGTGGCCTTTCGCCGCGCGCACCCAGCCGCGCTCCGATAGCACCACCGTGACCGGCTCGGCAGAAACCAATTCGGTCGCCAAAAAGGCTTTCGCTTCGCCACGTGCGACTAAAGGAGTCCGGCGGTCATCGCCGTATTTGTCGGCGTCGGCCTGAATCTCTTTCTTGATGAATGTTTTGAGACGCGTATCGGAACCCAAAAGCCGTTCGATCGTCTCGCGCTCTGCGGCGAGTTCGCTCTGCTCGCCGGTAATCTTGATCTCTTCGAGCTTAGCTAACTGGCGCAGCTTTAGCTCGAGGATCGCTTCGGCCTGACGCTCGCTAATGTTAAATGCAGCGATGAGGGCAGCCTTGGGCTTGTCCTCGGTACGCACGATTTTGATTACCTCGTCGATATTGAGGTAGGCGACTAACAAGCCTTCTAAAATATGGAGGCGGTCGATGATTTTATCGAGGCGGAACTGCAAACGCCTGCGTACGGTGCTCGTCCGAAACTCCAACCATTCGACCAATAGCGAGCGCAGGTCTTTAACCTGCGGGCGCTTATTGATGCCGATCATATTAAAGTTAACGCGGTAGTTCTTCTCGAGGTCGGTTGTCGAGAATAGGTGCAACATTACCGCGTCAACGTCGACCCGGTTCGATTTGGGCACGATGACGATGCGCGTCGGGTTTTCGTGATCGGACTCGTCGCGCAGGTCGACAATCATCGGCAGCTTTTTCTTCTGCATCTGCGCGGCGATCTGTTCGAGCACTTTGGCGCCAGACACCTGAAAAGGCAGCGCCGTAACAACAATCTCGTCGCCTTCGGACACATACACCGCGCGCGCCTTGAGCGAGCCACGACCGGTGCGGTACATCGCCTCGATTTCGCTTTTCGGCGTGATCAGCTCCGCCTCGGTCGGGTAGTCGGGGCCCTGAATAATCTCGCAGATGTCTTCGAGCGTCGCCTTGGGTCTATCGAGCAGATGAATAGCCGCGTTAGCAACCTCGCGCAGATTGTGCGGCGGAATGTCGGTTGCCATGCCGACCGCGATGCCGCTGCCGCCGTTGAGCAGCACATTTGGCAGCCGCGCGGGCAGCATCTCGGGCTCGTCCATCGTGCCATCGAAATTGGGTTTCCAGTCGACTGTACCCTGAGCCAACTCACCGAGTAACACATCGGCGTAGCCCTGCAATCGCGACTCGGTATAACGCATGGCCGCAAAGGATTTGGGATCATCCGGCGAACCCCAGTTGCCCTGCCCGTCGACTAACGGATACCGGTAGCTAAACGGCTGCGCCATTAGCACCATTGCCTCGTAGCACGCAGAATCGCCGTGGGGATGGAACTTGCCGATCACGTCGCCGATCGTTCGCGCCGACTTTTTAAACTTCGCTGACGCCTTCAGCCCAAGCTCCGACATCGCGTACACAATGCGGCGCTGCACCGGCTTAAGCCCGTCTCCCAAATTGGGAAGCGCGCGGTCGTTGATGACATACATCGAGTAATTTAAATACGCGCTCTGCGTATAACTCTTGAGCGGAATCTGCTCGATGCCTTCGTCGTTGATGATAATTTCTTCGTTCATTCGGTTTCTCTGGTGTTGTCTTTATTGCCGAGCTAGCCGAGCTAATTTAGCCAGCTGCTACTCGGCCATATCAGCCGCATCGCCGCTGCTTTCCAACCACGATTTACGATCGGCGGCGCGGTTCTTCGCTAGGAGCATGTCCATCGCTTCGAAGGTGCCATTTTTGTCGGTTTTGCTAGCGTCGTCTTCGAGCGTAAGCTGCACGAGGCGGCGGGTATCACGCGCCATCGTGGTCTCGCGAAGCTGAAGCGGGTTCATTTCGCCCAAGCCTTTAAAACGCTGAACATTCACTTTGCCATTGGGTTTTTCGGCCTGGAGCCGATCGAGGATCGAGTTTTTCTCGCTCTCGTCGAGGGCGTAATAAACATCCTTCCCCATATCAATACGGAACAGCGGTGGCATCGCAACATACACATGTCCCGCTTCGACAACGGGACGGAAATGCTGCACGAACAGCGCACACAGCAGCGTGGCAATGTGCAGACCGTCGGAGTCGGCGTCGGCGAGAATGCAGATCTTGCCGTAGCGCAGGCCGCTGATGTCACTTGTGGCGGGGTCGACACCGAGCGCGACGGCGATATCGTGTACGGCCTGCGAGGCTAAGATCTCGCTAGAGTCGACTTCCCAGGTGTTAAGGATTTTTCCGCGCAGCGGCATAATCGCCTGAAATTCGCGATCGCGCGCCTGCTTCGCCGAGCCGCCCGCCGAGTCACCCTCAACCAAGAACAACTCACCCGCCATCACGTCTTGCGTCGAGCAGTCGGCGAGCTTGCCCGGCAGGGCCGGGCCGGAGGTAATTTTCTTGCGCGCGACTTTCTTGCTCGCCTTGAGGCGGCTTTGGGCGTTGCTGATGCAAAGCTCGGCAATCGCCTCGGCTTCACTTGTATGCTGATTAAGCCACAGGCTAAAGGAGTCTTTGACGACACCGGCGACGAATCCGGCGGTCTGCCGCGAAGACAATCGCTCTTTAGTCTGACCGCTAAACTGGGGATCGAGGATTTTAGACGAGAGCACAAAACAGCAGCGTTCCCAGATGTCATCGGGAGTGAGTTTAATGCCACGCGGGAGCAAGCTGCGAAACTCGCAAAACTCTCGCAGCGCTTCGAGCAAGCCGGTGCGCAGGCCCGCCACGTGGGTGCCGCCCTGCGCGGTAGGGATCAGGTTCACATAGCTTTCGGCCATGATCTCGCCGCCCTCAGGCAGCCATTGCACCGCCCAGTCTACGCCTTCGCCGTTCTGGCTTACCGACCCCGAAAAAGGCTCTGCGGGCAGGGTCTCGTATTCGTTGGTTGCCTGACGCAGATAGTCGATAAGGCCGTCTTCGAAACACCACTCTTCGCTCTGCGCCTTGTCTTCTGACACGGTATTGTCAATAAACTTAACGAGCAGCCCGGAGCAGAGTACGGCTTTTGCGCGCAGCACGTGTTTTAAGCGTGGAATAGACACCCGCGGCGAGTCGAAATACTTACCGTCTGGCAGAAACTTCACGGTTGTGCCGGTGTTGCGCTTGCCCACCGTGTCGATCTGCTTAAGCTCGGTGGCTTTGTAGCCGTCGGCAAAGCTCATCGAATACACATTGCCGTCGCGGCGCACGATTACCTCGAGGTGTTTCGACAGCGCGTTGACCACCGAAACCCCCACGCCATGCAGGCCGCCGGAATATTGGTAATTGCTGTTCGAGAACTTACCGCCGGCGTGAAGTTTGGTCAGGATAAGCTCGACACCGCTCACGCCCTCTTCTTTATGGATATCGACAGGCATGCCGCGGCCGTCGTCTTCGACCTCGACCGAGCCGTCTTTGTTGAGAGTGAGGGTCAGCGTTTTCGCGTGGCCGGCGAGTGCTTCGTCGACGCTGTTATCGATAACCTCCTGCACCATATGGTTGGGACGCGTGGTATCGGTATACATGCCGGGGCGCTTGCGCACGGGATCTAGCCCTGAAAGGACTTCGATCGCGTCGGCGTTATAGGTGTTGCTCATGCGGTTGTCTCTGGAATGCGTGCAGAATAGTATTCTATCGCGCTTTGGTCGCAGTTCTTGATAACAAAAACGCGAAGAGTTGCGGTAGTTCGTTGTCGAAACCTTGGTAGCTATGGTCGCCACCTTGGTGAATGTGCAGAGACGACTCGGCGTATTTAGTCGCCGCCTCTGTGTAGTCTAGTGTCTCGTCGCCCGTTTGCAGCATGACTCGAAAATTCTCGGGCGTGGCTAGCATCTCGACCTCAATGTCGAGCAACTCCTGCATCTGTTCCTCGGTCACCTCGTGCACCGCGCCTGTGTGGTAATTTCGCTGCTCGCCTAAATAGTCGCGCAGCAGCAAATACGGTCGCACCGCAGGATTAATCAGCGCCGCGCGCAGCCCATAGTGATTGGCCAGATAAGTCGCGTAATAGCCGCCGAGCGAACTGCCTATGAGCACCGCGCCGCCGGTGCGCGCAATGCCCGCCTCCAAACGCTCGCGCAGCGCGGCGATGGTCGCAGCCGGGCCTTCGGTCAGTGCTGGAATGTCGATCTCAATGCCCTGCTGCTGACAGTAAGTTAGCGCTTGCTTCGCCTTTAGAGACTGCGGCGAGCTAAGAAAACCGTGTAGGTAAAGCACATACGGGGTGTTAGTCCGCGCTGCGTTCGAAGGGGTAAAACTTCCCGCCGCAACCCGCTCGACACCGGTCTCGACAGCGCCATCGGGATGCAGTCTAAGCCACCTAAATCCCGGCTGGCAGGTGGCCGGCTGTGTATCGATTTCAAAATCAGTCGCCTGCGGGGCAAACTGCGCGCAGGTCGAGGGCGTGCCCAACACCTGCACATTGCCCACCACGCGCTCAAACTTATGATGAATATGCCCATGAATCAACGCGCGCGCACTGGGGTGTTTGTTCAGCATAGCGAGCAGTTCGGCCCCGTTGGTCAGGTCGATCGTGTCCATCCACTTCGCTCCGGTGCGCAGCGGATTATGGTGAACACAGAGAAGTACATACTCACTCACGGCGTCTGCTGCGGCCAGCTCGCCCTCGAGTCGCTTAAGGCTTTCGGCATCGAGCGCGCCCTGCTCGGCACCTAACACCTGAGAGTCGAGCGTAATAATGTGCCACTTGCCGAGCCTAAGCGGCTGCGCCTCTGCACCTTCGCAACGCCGCATCGTCGCCGCATCGTCATGATTGCCGGGCAGCCAGCGCAGGGGAATGTTGGGCTGCGAGACCTCCTCGCGAAAACGCGAATACGACGCCTCGCTGCCGTCTTGGGAAAGATCGCCGGTCGCGACAATGGCGTCGGGTAGTGCAAGAGCACTCGCGAGCGCCGTCACTGCCTTTAATGAGTCGGTGGTGTTCACTCCCCGCATGCAAGCGGCTGGGTCTGCGCTGAGATGCGAGTCGGTAAATTGAAAGACAGTGTAGGTGCGCGACGCGGCCATTAGGCGGGGGTCGTTGTGTCGCCAACCCAGACAGTCTCGGCGCTCTGGCCAACTGTCAGGCAATGCGAAAGCCATTCGCCTAAAAATTGATTCACCTGGCCCTTCTCGTCCGACTGATACATCTTGGCATTGGGCTGAGGGTAGCGCACTTGGAGGTTCTTATGCCCTTGG
>LICD01000102.1 GCA_001438145.1 OM182 bacterium BACL3 MAG-120619-bin3
CCGCCTGACTACCTTGAGTACTGGACTCGGACATTGTGTTACTCCTCCTGAAAAATAGTCGTTACTCGCTTTTTTTAAAAACGCTTACGCCTCGAGAAATGGTCTCGACAATATCAATATCCGCAATGACACTCGCATCTACTGTGCGAGGGTCTTGGGCAAGCACAACGAAATCGGCACGCTTGCCCACCTCTATCGATCCCTTGTCGTCTTCCTCGAAATACTGATACGCCGCGCCGAGGGTGACCGCGTGAAGGGCTTCGATCACACTTACGCGCTGATCTGGCCCGAGAATATGCCCGCTTCGCGTTTCGCGGTTAACCGCGATAGAAACGAGGCGCATGATATTAGGTGGCACGACCGGTGAGTCATTATGAATAGTGAGAGGGATACCGCGATCGAGCGCTGCGCGCAGCGGGCTGATAAAACTCGCCCGCTCGTCGCCAAAACTCAATCGATGCCAGTCTCCCCAAAAAAACGGGTGAACGGCATAAAAAGAAGGCAACACACCAAGGTCGCGCATTCGGTCTAACTGATCGGGTCGCGCAAGCTGCGCATGAATGGCGACGCTGCGGTGATCCGGCAGCGGGCCCTTTTGTGCAATTGCCTCTAACCCTTCGAGCATTAAGTCGATCGCCGCGTCGCCATTCACATGGACAAGAGCAGGCAACCCGCGCTCGATTATCGCAGGGATGCGCCTAAGGTATTCGGAGGGTTCATAGCTTGGATAGGCAACGTAATCGTCAGCCGCACCTGGCGGGCCTTCTCTATAGGGCTCGGTGAGCCAAGCAGTCCGTCCTTGTGGCGAACCATCGAGTGTGAACTTAATTCCTCCGAGTCTGAATCCATTCGAATACTCTTTTTCTAACTCAATCGAGTCGAGCACTTCGTCGCTTATCGGGTTAGCCATCGCATACGCAACCATGTCGACAGGGTATGCCTCTACCGCCGCCTCTTGCCTTAATACCTCAATGTATTCGAGCGGTAGGTTAGAGTCTTGGATTGTTGTTATGCCGTAGCCCGCATAAATTTTGAGGGCTTGCCGCCGCAACTCAGCAAAGCGCTCGGGAGTAAGACTCGCCATCGCATCGGGGAGCAGCGTCATCGCGGTCTCCTCCATCACACCATCGGGCGAACCGTCTGCGAGCCTGCGCACAATCCCGCCAGCAGGATTCTGCGTGTCTGCATTTATTCCGGCACCGGCGAGCGCCATCGAATTGCCGACAGCAAGATGTCCAGACACATGCCGAATAACGATCGGATGCACCGTCGATGCCTCATCGAGGTCGATACGCGTGGGATGGCGGCGTTCTTCGAGCAGCGAATCGTCGTAGCCGAAACCGGTGACTAGCGTGCCCGCAGGGATACTGTTTTGCTCTATGTTAAGCCTGAGCGCGCGCACGATGTCGGCGATCGACTCTGCGCCTCCGACAGGCGGGGGCGATAGATCGACATAGTCTGCCGTGCGTGCAAGCGCCGAGAAATGTCCGTGGGCATCGATGAATCCCGGCAGCAGCGCCTGCTCGCCAAGCTCGACAACCTGTGTCGCCGCGCCGATTAGCGACGCAAGCTCTTGCTCCGAGCCCGTTGCGATAATTCGATCGCCACGCACGGCAACGGCGCTCGGATTTACGCCAGTCATCGAGAGTATGTGCTCGCCAACGTAGACAGTATCCGCAACCGGCGCCGCTGCATCGGCGGCTGTCCCACTTGGTGGTGCCGCTTCATCGCTACACGCGACCAGAAACAGCGCCGAAGCCAGTAATGCCAGCAACGGAGTCTGCCGCCGCCACGCGTTGTTTTTAAATCCGAGCCACGCTCCGTCCTTCGTCTGCAATCGAGTGTTCAATCGCTGTCCCCTTCTTATTTTTAGTTTAGTTATCTCTACTAGCACCATAAGCGTTATGAGCGCTGTTAACGTGCCAAGCCAGAACGCCAGTCTTGGTGCATAAGTCTTATGACCTGCCCCATCGTGGAATAACGCGCGGCGGGGTCCTTCTCGAGGCATCGCATGGCTATTTGCTCGAGTAATGGTGGCACCGGTTGCTTGCTTATTGTCGAAGGAGGCGCCGGTTTATCGTTCAGTGCGCTACTAATTATCTGATGCATTTTCTCCCCCGTTGGTGGCGCTTGTCCGCAAAGCGCTTCGTAGAGCACTGCGCCGAGGCTATAGATATCGGTGCGATGATCTATCGTCGGGTCGAGATTGATCTGCTCTGGCGACATATAGTGAGCCGTGCCTTGGGCTTTGCCCTGCCCGGTTAGGGTGATGTCTTCGATAACGTCAACGGCTGCGTCTGCCGCCGCCACGTCTTCGTCTATTAACCCCGCCTCGCCCAACGCCTTGGCGCCTTTACCATCGGGATGCCAGACCTTGGCGAGGCCCCAGTCTAGCAGCAGCACCTCACCGAAGGGGCCCGCCAAAATATTTTCAGGCTTAATATCACGATGTGCGACGCCATGGTTATGTGCATACTCAAGTGCATAAGCGACCTGCATAATGACTTCCATAAACTGAGTGAGATCGTAGCGCTCACGATAATCAAAAATTTCTCGCAGCGTGTAACCATGGACGAGCTTCATGGTGAAATAAGGATTGCCACGCGCATCGCGTGAGAGCTCATAGGTCGGCACGGTATTCGGATGCTGCAGCATTGCGGTTACGCGCGCCTCGCGAATGAGGCGTTTCTGCTCGATCTCATTATTCGCGAATTCCGGTTTGAGTGTTTTGTAGCAAACAAATCGAGAGAGGTGCAGGTCTTTGCACGATTTGATGAGGGACTTGCCGCCCGTCGCAATCGTGCTAAAGAAGGCGTAACGGGTGCGAGGATCAATTTTTATCGGCAGCGGCTTGTCGGTTTCTTCGAGGAATACCGAACTGTAACTTTTGGGCGGTTCTGGAAAATTAAGCATTAGCTACGATCTCTTGCTGCTAGTAAGGTATCCTATCGTGAAGATACTCTCTTCGCTAGATAAGGCTATCGCCACCCAACATTCTCTCAGCCTTTTTAGCTGACTCAGCCTTTACAAAGGAACGCGAACTCGATGAACAGCTCAGCAGAACAGCGCAAGGAAGCAACCGCCGAATTTCCAGTACGCTATGCCGAAACCGACGCCATGGGCGTCGTTCACCACGCAAGCTATATTGTTTATTTCGAAGAGGCACGCAGCCATTATATGCGGGAACAGGGGAGCGACTACGCCTTAGTCGAGGCCGATGGCTATCGGCTGCCGGTAACCGAAGTGCATGTCCGCTACCTAGGAAGTCTCGTCTACGGTGATCGCGCGCGAGTCCGCGCATGGATCGCTGAGAACAAAAGTCGCAGACTCACCTTTAACTATGAGATATCGAGCGCCAAAGACGATCGCATATTAGTCACCGGCAGCACGCAGCACGTCTGGACCGACCTTGCGGGACGCGTAACTCGAGCGCCCGAAAAATGGACGTTTTGAGGGCTCTCGATCAACGCGCTGAAAATCGGTCAGTCGTTTTAGTTAAAGCGCTTCGAGTATGCGCCGAAAATTTTCATCGTCGGGGTAGCGACCGGCGGTCCAGCCTAACCGGACAATCACCACGTCCTCACTCGGAATCACCATCACTAGCTGCTGACGATTGCCCATAGCCGCGAAACTATCGCTGGGCAGCGATGGCCATCGCAGCGCCTTATTGCCCGCGTTAAGCCACCATTGATAACCATAGGCTGGCTGGTTTGACGAAGTATTTTGCTTGGTCGCTTCGGCGGCCCAGTCGGCACTAAAAAGCCGCACACCGTTAATCTCGCCTTCGTTAAGCATTACCTGCCCGAGTCTCGCCCAGTCGCGCGCAGACGCATAGAGGTAGGAGCTTCCGACGAAACCACCCGCCGCATCGGTTTCGAATACCGCGTGTTGAAAGCCGAGCACCGCGGCAATATTCTGCTCATAATCGGCGCGCGCCTCCGCAGGACCACCCAGCGCATTCTCATACAGGCGCGCCAAAACATTCGCTGTACCCGAGCTGTAGTTGAATCGAGTGCCCGGCTGATGTGCAGCGGGTTTGGCGAGCACATAGTCTGCGGCCGACGGTGAATCGAAAAGCATTGCTGTAGCATCGTCGCCTGGATTGTATTCTTCGGAAAAGGCGAGACCATCGGTCATTGTTAATAGGTCTGTCACACGGATCTGCGCTCGCTCGTCGCTCGCCCATTCGCCGAGTGAAGTCGGTGCGGCAAGATCGAGCAAGCCGCGATACTCGAGACTCGCAAGCATAACTGCGGTTAGGCTTTTTGCCATCGACCAGCCTAGCAGCGGCGTCGATGCATCAGCACCTTGTGCGTAGGCCTCACCAAGTATCTTTCCTCCTTTCGCCACAAGCAGCGCCCGCGTGTTTAGACCCGCTGCATTGTCTTCGCTGACGATCGCATCGATAAGCGTTTGTATCTGCGGATCGATTGTTGTGATCTCGTCGTTACGGGGCCACGCAGAGGAAATAGCGCTGTCTGACGTGTTTATTTCGGGCGCAGGTACAAGTGCGGCGAGCTCGGGCCTGATGTCGAACCCGGCATAGTCGACACTGCAGCCAACGCCGGGAATAAATGTAGAAGACTTTTCACCTAGCCCAAAAAATGAGGCACTTACTCTCGTCTCTTCTTCATCATAGGTAATAGTTAATTGATCGAGTATTCCGGAATACTGCACTAAGTCGTCAAAAGACTGAGCTTTGGAAAACCCGCTGACATACCGTGAACTACACAGCAGCTTGGCACCGATTCCGGTTGCGACAGCTGGCGCGCTTGCAATATAGGCAGGCGTTATTCCAATAAAGCTCAGCCCCACTAGCACTAATATTCCAAGCCCCGCTGTTCCCACACTAAAAACTAGCAGTATTTTTTTCATGCAGCCTTCTCCTCGATCGACGGGTGCAGCGGGCCTCCCGAGGCAAACAAGACGAGCCCAAGAGCCGCTGCCGCAGCAGCGAATAAATAAGCGCCACCGTATTGCTCGTTATTGAGCGCGAAGACATAGCCCATCACAGCGGGTCCAGCGGCGGTTCCCCACGAAGACATCAGATTTGCTACGGAGAATATCCGGGCATACTCGCGCAGCCCAAATGCCTCTGCAATCAGCAGTGGCTGCAGCATGAGAAGATTGCCAACCGTACACCCAAATAATGCGAGCCCGATACAAAGCCCCCAAACGCCTGTGCCCGAAGCAAGCATCACAAGCGCGAGTATCTGCAACCCCATGATAAAAAGCGCAAACTGCTTGATCGCCACTTTCCCGACAATCCATCCGCCGAGCAAGCGCCCGATAATACTCATCACGGGCAAAATCGCTACGGCCAAAGCCGTCTGGGATTCGGATAAGGTTTCTCGTGCGAGACCATATTGGTGAGCGATGCCGCCAACCTGCGCCATCAGCAGAAAAACGTAAGCGGGGGCGATTCCCCAGAAAAAGCGCGTGGCACGCGCCTCTCGGAAACTCAGTCCATCTTCTATGGGCGCGCTGCTAGATAGCCGTGCCTCGTCTTGATTCGCTGTATCTCGTGCAGGCGCGTTTTCCTTATCAACCGCCTCATCGATCGCGTCATCGACCGCATCGCCATCAATGCGAAGCCCCATAGACTCGGGACTAGGCCGCAACCAAATCCATGACACCGGAATAACACCAACAAGATAAATCAGCCCCATGATTGGCGCCGCAGTCTGAAAACTCAGCTTTTCGACCAGAAGAACACACAAAGGGGTCAGAATGACTCCCCCGAGGGAGAGGCCGGTTGATGCGATCGACAATGCCATCGCTCGGCGCCGCTTGAACCATCGCGCGACGATTGTGGTGGCAGGAATAAGCGAGGAGGCAGAGAAACCCATGCCGAAGATGCAATAGACAACGTAAAGTTGAGGCACAGTCGTCACATACGAAAGCGCGCTGAGCGCACCCGCCGAGATGACAGCACCGCCGGTCAAGCAATACCGCGGGTCGTAATTCTGAACCCACCTCGCTACCAAAAGCCCCGCAAGTCCCCCGCTAAAAAAGAAAAGAGAGACCGCGATAGAGGCGCTCGCCACATTAAAAGCGGGCGTCGCTGCGAGCGCGTTAAGGTAGATCGAATGATTATAAAAGCTGAGCCCGCTTGAAAATGTCAGCGTAAACAAAATCGCTGCAACAATTTTCCAGCCGTAGTAGAGCGTTGTTCCTCGTTCTTGTGACATCTAATCGTTTGCCGTTTTTAAGAGTGGGGCGAGCCTAATCGTTCGCAGATATTTCGCTTGTTGCAGAGGGCGCGCCGGCTTCATAGTAGGTGAAGTAGCCAGTAAACATCTCTTCCCAGCTCTCCAGGCCCCATGCAATGGCACGCGTCGAGTCAGGATTTGTCGGATTCGAAATAGAGTTATCTAGCGCCCCTTCAACGCGCAGTACGCTACCGGCAGCGATTGCGACCGGTTTGTCGAGTAGATAGTGCGGCTGCCATCCGTAATTGTAAGCAGGGACGCTAAATAAAATGTTCTCTTTACCGGCTGCGTCGACAGCAATAAAGCGCATTTTCTTCCCACGATAGCTCATGCGCGCGCGCACACCGGTGACAACTATGTCGGTGTCTATTTTAGTTTCGGCGACTAATGGGAAATCGGCCACATCGGCGGGCAGCTCGAAACGAGCGCCCACGGCAAAAGCGCGACGCTCGACCAGACCCGCACTCGAGTTCGCAAAATATAGACCAAGCTCGGTCTCGTCGACAGTTGATTGGCCATTGGTCACATAGTGAAACTGAAGCGACAGCTTATGCCCTTCGGGAATGAAAACCCCAGTTCCTTTATCGAATTCGATCGCGCGGTGTGGCCCTGGCGCATAGCCTTCAACGAACCGACGGGACACAACTCGTTGCTGTCTTTCTTCTCCCCAGAAGTCTTCGGCAGGCGCGGTGACAAACACCATAAGATGGTGCAGGACAGATTCGTCGCCAGGCCGCGTCTCGACCGCGCGCAGCCAGCGATCCCCCTCGAAGCCAAGGTCTACATCTTCGTAGATATAATCCATCACGCCTGTCGAAGGAATCGCATTACTCGGCCCCGCAACGATTCGATCTGGCTTGCCTAGT
The DNA here is from genome assembly GCA_001438145.1 of OM182 bacterium BACL3 MAG-120619-bin3. GTDB lineage: Bacteria > Pseudomonadota > Gammaproteobacteria > Pseudomonadales > Pseudohongiellaceae > UBA9145. Next base: position 7,079 of record LICD01000102.1, read on the forward strand.
TGCCATTCGAATTCGCTTGTCGATGCTAAGCGTGCTGCATGAGTTTCCAGCGGATCCTCGGCGCTCGCACCACGAGGTGCGCGCGCATCTATCCAGGTCACCACTGTCTCTATTTCATCGTCATCGAGATAACGTGCCATTTTCGAATACCCGTATTCGGGGTCAACTTGAGCAGGCGGCATGCGCTTGTTAAGAATCACCTCGCGAATCATCGGCGACCATCCTAGCAGCATGATGTAGCTGTCCATGGCGAAAGGACCAACACCGCCACGGCGATGACACTCGGCGCAGTTGTCCCTGATTATCGGAGCAACATCGGCGGCATAGTCGGGCACACCCTCGGCACGGGCGACCTCGATCGCACAGCCTGTCGTCGTTGTCGTAACGGTGTCGGCCGGCGGAGCAATAACCACGTTTTCGAGCACCCCAGCAAGCGTGTCACCAATGCCCCCTCGGTAGAATACATTGAGGCGATCAGGGTTTAGAACCAGCACTTCGTTTGCACGGCTTGCGCCAAGCAGGCTCGCAACCAACTTTGGGCCGTCTTGGAGCAAGGGCAGCGTATCGGGAAGCGAGCCGCTCAGTGCGATGAGCTCGGCGCGAGTCGCACCTGAGGTATCAAGCAGGCCAAAGCTGATATTCGAGTCGTTAAACTGTGCCTGCAGATTGGCAAAGCGTTGAATCTGCGCGGCG
>LICD01000103.1 GCA_001438145.1 OM182 bacterium BACL3 MAG-120619-bin3
TCGTCGACCGCGACGATCATAAAAATATCGAGATCATATTCGCGTCCATAGACTTCTTCGTCCCAACGCATCGCGCGCTGCAGAGACTCCATCGCGTGCGCACATTTATCGAGGTCTTTGTCTTCGACAAAGATGCGCAGAAGCACTTCCCGTCCGCTGCTGGTCACAAAAGAATCGTCGACACTGGCGAGGTCGCCGGCAACGAGGGCAAAAAGATAGCTCGGCTTTTTAAACGGATCTTCCCATTTAACCCAATGGCGTTCGCCTTCACTACCGGCGACCTCACCCTCAGAAATTTTGTTGCCGTTAGACAGCAGCACCGGATAACGCGCTTTCTCAGCACTAATTGTCGTCACAAAGCTCGACATCACATCGGGACGGTCGAGGTAATAGGTAATACGGCGAAAGCCTTCGGCCTCGCACTGCGTACAGAACATTTTCTTGGATTTATATAAACCCTCGAGCGCGGTGTTATTCTGCGGTTCGATGCGCGTGTGGCAGCGAAGCTCGAAACTGCTTGTATCATCGCCCAGCAAAGCAGACAGCGAAGGGATAGTGAGAGTCTCGTCGGCGATCACATAGTGACCCGCCTCAACGACCACGCGAGCACCCGTTTTGCCCGTTAGCACAAGCTCTTTAAGCTCGAGCTCTTGGCCATGTAATACAAGACTGTCGCTTTTAGCCGCGGCGGGATTGGCTGCGAAATGCAGTATCGAGCGAACATCCGCATGGTCTTCAAACAGATCGAATGCCAGGTCTGTATTGTCAATTAAATACGCCGGTGCTGCGTAATCTTTTAGATAAATCGTTGTCGCTGGGGCATCTTTCATACGCTTCTGCTTACTCCGCTTTTCTGGGCTTTTCTGAGCTTTGTTTGGCTTTCCTGTGCTATCTAATGCTTTCGAGTGGTTTCTAATAACTCACCGCAACTTCATAACCTGTGAATTTACGCAGGTTGATCACCCCAGTATCGAACAAAAGATACTGGCCCTTTATGCCGAGCAGCGTTCCTTCTACACAGGGATTTTTATCGAAATTTTGCGAGACTATTTTTTCTGGATACTGAACTACGGGATAACTAATCTCTACGGTATCAACACCATTAATCGCGCTCAGCGCAAAATCACCGAAGCTCTCTGTCATCGCGTCTATTTCATTACGACATTCCGCCACTAAGCGATCCCGTTCGGCTGGCATATCGAGCGAGTCTGCCGCGCCCTTAAGCATATCGCGCCAATTCGTTTTATCGGCGACATGCTGCTTAAACGCCACCTCGACCGCGCCAGACTGAAGCCTCGTGCGCACGCGCATAATCGGTAGCGCCTGCGTCGCACCCTGATCGATCCAGCGCGTTGGCACCTGCGTTGCACGCGTTATCCCAACTTTGAGCCCAGAGGAATTGGCGAGATACACAATATGATCCTGCATACAAAACTGCTCGCCCCACGCAGGTTCGCGGCACGTGCCTTGATCGAAATGACAACGCTCTGGGTGAATGATGCAGGAGTCGCAGGCGGCGAGCTTTTGAAAACACGGGAAGCAGAAGCCCTGATTAAAACTCTTACTCGATTTACGGCCGCAGTTGACGCAAAAAATGGCGCCGGTAAATTCTAACCTTACCTGTTTTTCGACCAATTCGTTCGCAGGCACGAGGTGATCGCCAAGTCGCAGCGAGTAGGCTACGGTGTCTTCGAGTCTGGCCGACATCTTGCGAATTATGCCCTTTGCGTGTTCTTGCATCTCTCGATCCTTTTTGCGTTCTGTTTACCCGATTACTTTGCTCATTTTCAGCAGGCTTTTAACCGAAACCTCAACCTTAACCTCAAACCGAAACCTTCAACTAAGACCCTCAACCTGGGCCTTGACTCGAGGCTTTGATCCAGGATAACGCTACTGAAGCGTGCTGGAACAGCCCGTAGGTATCGATGAATCGATCCGCTCACTCTCGGGTAGATTTTTAGTTTCGTAAAGAATAATTGCCTGCAGACAAGACTCAACCTGTTCGGGGCTTAACCTTGCGCCATCGCCCCATTTACCAAGCTCGACAGCAGTCTTAAGGTTTTCATAAATCGTTGGCGTCATTGCCTCAACAAGTGCATCGATGCTCTCGGGTTTATCGAACGGGATTTCGGGTATTTGCTCTGACATGATTCACTCTCTTACTCTCGACCTTCAAACAATAGTCGCTTTAAATAACCGTTACCCACTGTTCGCTCTCGCTGCGTTCAGCCCTAGTGCGAAGGAGTAGAATTTGGCTTACTACGCTGCCAAAGGGCAACGAAAAATCCTGCGATAAGCCCTGCTATAAGCCCACCGGCATGCGCTTCCGAGGCGATACTGTCGCTTGCAAAGAGCGCCATACCGAACAGCGCGATGACGAAAACCCAAAAGGTACTCGTCCGCAGTTTCACTTGCCCACTCGGCACTGTAACGCCCAGTACCCAAGTATAGCCTACCAATCCATAGATGAGTCCCGACAATCCACCGAAGGCGTTCGAACCACTGAAATAGTATTGCGCAACATTGCCCGCCAATGCAGTCGCCGCATAAACCACGGCCACGAGCAGCCAAGGCTGCGCGCGCTCTATTTGCCGGCCGAAATAAAACAGCCAGAGGAGATTGAAGACGAGATGAATTTCACCGAAATGAAGCAGCGCTGGGGTTAGCGCACGGAGAAACAGGGTAAGATCGAATAACTGAAGCGCCAGATCCGAAAAACCGGCGAACGCTACCGGGGGGAAGAATAACCATTCGAAGCCGCGAAGTTCTCTACCAAGCTGGCTCATTCCGGCAACGATAAGACATAGAACAGCGAGCACCGAGGCTAGCGGGCATGTTCGAAAGAAAGCACCTAGACGCCACATTGTCATCACGAGCGTCTGAGCAACACTGACACCCTTCTCTGCTGCAACCCTATCCTGTGAGTCTAACTCGCCACGAGCCTGCGCCTCGATCAGACGCTGAATGGGCGCAATTTGCGCCTCATCATGCACCCAAACCACCTGCTCTCCTGACTCTTCGCTTACCTGCAATTGATAGCCAGATCGGTTCAGCGTGGCGATTACTGGCCGCAGATCAAAGTCGAGCGGCACACTGGCAGCACGAACCCTCTTCATAAGGCGCACTTGTTCATGATTACCTAGCCTCTACTCTTCTTTTTCGAGGCGATTACCCCAACCAAGTTTTGAACGGCAGGCGCCATAAAAGGAGTGCTCTAGGGGGTGAATGAGTTGCAATGAACTCGACGACTTACGAATCAGGATTTCGTCGCCGGCTTGCGTCTCAAACACTTCCTGACCGTCACAGCTAATCTGAGGGCGGAGGTTTTCCGTTGCAGCAACAACAAGCTTAATTTCACAGTCACCATCGACCACGATGGGTCTGCTATTAAGGCTATGCGGATACATTGGGACCAGCACGATCGCGTTGAGTGTTGGGTGCATAATTGGCCCGCCAGCGGAAAGCGAATACGCTGTAGAGCCTGTCGGTGTCGCCACGATAAGACCATCGGACGCCAGACTATAAACAAAGCGGCCGTCGACAAATAATTCGAATTCAATCATCTGAGCGGCGTTACCTGGGTGGAGCACTATGTCGTTAAGCGCCATTCCCAAAGCACGCTCCGTGCCATTTTCTTCGCGCTTAGACGCGGCCAACATGAAGCGGCGGTCGACACTAAAATTACCATTGAGAACCTCTTCGAGGCCGTCTTCTATTTTGCTTGGCGGAATATCGGTAAGAAAGCCGAGTTTGCCGCGGTTAATCCCGATCACAGGTATCTGCGCCTCGGCGATTGTCTTTGCCACGTGCAACATGCTGCCGTCGCCGCCAACCACGATCACGAGGTCTGACCTATCTGCGAGCGCATCACCATCGCAGTGACTATCGCCGCGGTTATTAACAAGCCCGGCAGTTTGAAAATCTAGCACCGAGGTGAGCCCGCGACGCGCTAAATAATCGAGGATCCGCTCGAGCGAGTCGACAACGCCGTCGTGTCCTGGGCGCCCAACTAGCCCTATATTTTTGAAAGGTGTCATTTCGAGAACAATCCTAAGCCGCTAAGCCGATAAATGAATGGGAAGAGTATAGCATGCGAGCCCCAGACACGGCTCGATGCACGCCACGAGTGAGGGGCTTTGCAGTAGCGAGTGCTGAAAATCCTACGGCTCGATCGAAAGCCAGTAAGGAGCCTGTGGATAGATGATCTCTCTGGCTGATTCTTCACCTTCTGAGTCGATGCTTGCAACTTGGTAAGCAACGAAAACAGCAAGACGTTCGCCTGCAAAAACGCTGCCTAGGCGTAATCGGTTCATGATAGTCAGCTGCTCGATCGCATTGAGTGGCGCACTGCCGCCGAATGCTTCGAGTCCTTCGAGCGTGCCATCCCACAGATGCACTTTACCCTGAGAACTGAGCTGATAAATGTCATTGCTTGACTCCAGTGCGAGCAGCACATGCACCGACCCTCGCATGGCAATATGTTTAGGATCGACGATAACCTCAGCCTGCAGACTCACGAGATCGTCCACGGAAACCGTATTACTGAGGCTGCGCAATCCATCGCGGCTTGCGCCAATCGCAATAGATGCCTTGGTTGCTTTGCCACTTAAAGTCTTTAGTGCACGCGCAGGCAAGCGCCCGAGAATGGAGTCGGAGTAGCGCCCGATCTGATGGCGCACAAGATTAAGCGCACTGACTGCGTCTGAGGCACCTGCCTCTCCCTCGGCTATACCACAGCGAGAATCGCCGCAGGCAAGGCTTGGAGACGAGAATACGCCCGCTTGAGCCGCTGTGCCAAACGCCGCGGGCAATGCCATAATTGTGGCGAATTGATTCTCGATACCGTAACCCGTGGCAAAGTCGAATGTGCCGCCTTCCCCGTCTTCGCGCAGTGAGTGTGTGAGCCCCATTAAATGACCTACCTCGTGTGCCACGACGATATCTAAGGGGCAGTCGATCGCAAGCACGGCGGCCGCGTAGCGCCGTTCGCTTGGATCAGAAAAATCGCCTTCCGCACCATACCCACCCACAGGTGCGAGTCCGCATCGCGATGCCGCATACTCGAGCGGGCGGAAGTGAAGCACAATGTCGCCGCCGTATTCGCTGCGAAGTATTTCGATGTTATTAAACGCATCACCGCGCCGCGCAAGCAGGTCATCGAGCGTTGTTGCCATATCGCGCGAATCCGACGAGTTGGCAGCCCCGTGGTAAACCACTCTTAGCAAAAGGTCGACACCGCTATTTATAAAGGTTTGGTTTGCGACTGCTACGAGCTGGTTTATGCGCGTCTCGACGCCGTACGAATAGGCTTCTCGTGCGCCCTCAGAATACAATGCGATGACATCGATCACGGTCGGCGCAGTAGTCAGCGACGCCGAATCGTTGGCGTCAGTTCCAAGCAGCGCTTCATTAAAATCGCTTAGGCCATCAAGATCTGAATCGAGTCGAACATCGGCAACGACGCGTATGCTGGCATCTGCGCGCAGGGTTTCGTCTAGCAAGGCAGTACTTTGCAAGAGGCTTGGAGTGGAGGCGCCCGTGCTTACAGCCAATTCCACGCGCTTGACCGACCTGGCAGCAATAGCGCCAAGGTTGCAGCGAAGAACCTTTTGGGCAGAGAGGCTAAGCGTGAGCTTACAATCGGCTGCGCCCCAGCTTAGCTCGGCAGCCTCTGGCAAAAAGTACAACTCAAAATAGTGCCCGTTTGCTGCGGAGGCAGAAGTGTTCGTTACCGTCACTGCAGCAACAACGCTTCCGCCGCGGTAAACCGCGCGTTTTTCGAACATGTGAGAAATAGATAATCCGGTCACCGCAGCACTCTCTATGCTCGGCCTCTGACTACTGTAGAGGTCACTCTGGGCGTTATTCAGGCTCTCGATTTTAAGCGCGTCTTCTTTATGGCTCATGTTCTGCAACGATAGCAGCGGAAAACGCTCACGCTCATCGCGAACGCTATGATCAATAAGTACATAGTCATTCTGCAACTGCTGACCCTGCAAACTGGTCGGCCGATAGAACCAGCCTTCATAGTCTTGAGCACCTCGCGCTGCCTGCAACTGAAAGACCTCGTCTGCGGTTTTTAAATAACCGAACAGACTAGCACCGCTAAAGGTTAGGAGAAGCTGAACATCGGAGCCGCCTATTTTGGCGTGCGCCTCGACTACTTTGTCGCCGTTTTTGAGCTCATTCGCGCGGTCGATAGTGAGAGCGATTCGCCCAAGCGTGCCGAGATCGAAGGCAACGATATCGCCAAATTCAAGCGTCTCAATCGCCGTCACCGCAAGCTTGACCGCTTGCGTCTGCTCTGAGAACTGCGGACGAGGGACTCCCGCGGGAGAGGAATCGCTTAGTGTAAACAACAGCTGGGGTGGACTAGGTTCTAGCGCGCGCAGTGGCTGCGAGGTCGCGCCGACGACGGCGACAGCACTCAGACCTAAGAGACAGACGAGCAGGCGTCGGGAGCAAGCGAGGGCTTGCCTCGAAAGCCACTGGGATGACGCGCTGATTAGGCTGGCGAATAAAGAACTCATGCCCTAGTGTAACTGAGCCGTGGGAAAAATTACCAGCGTTTGCCGAGCGGGCCCAGCGCCTAATTTCTGCCACCAACTCACGCATTATCAGAGACTTAGTCACCTACCTTATGATCCCGCCAGTATGAAGGGCAATAATTTGACACCCCGGTGCATACACACCTTTCGCTATCTGGTCACAAAGCGCGTAGAAGAGCTTGCCGGTGTAAACAGGCTCTAGAGGGATTCGCGTGACCGCTTCGAACTCGCTGACAAAGGCATCGAGCTCGGCTGTACGCCTCGCATAACCACCAAAATGATAGCGCTCGTCGACATGCCACCGGACCGCCGCGTCTTTTTTAGCACCAGTCGAACAAGACTCAGCACTCACAAGGTTCAACCACTTGGCGGCCTCGGACCGCAAATACCCTTCGGCGCGAAGCGCCGCTACCCCACAGACTTGCGGTGTCTGGCGATTAGTCTCGTCGCTACCCTGCAAACCATGTACAACACCGGCAAGCGTTGTTGCGGTGCCGCAGCTCAGGGCCACAACGCGCGTAGCTGGCTCGGCACCCACGCTGTCATACGTCTCGTCGAAAACGGACCAATCAAGGTATTGCACAATTTCGGCGCACCCCTCGACCGCGAGAAGATTGCTCCCGCCCTCGGGAATAATTTCTACATCGCCGTATCGCGCTAGCAGTCGTGAAATCACCTCTGGCGACTCTTTTCGGCGATATTCTTCGCGTGACATTGAAACAAGCTGCATCCCCTGCGCAGCGGCAAAGGCGAGAATCGGATTGAGAGGCTCGACAATTTCTCCACGAACGACGCCAATTGTCTCAAATCCGAACGCTTTACCCGCCGCCGCAAGTGCATACAAATGGTTTGAATAAGCTCCACCAAAACTCAGCACTCGGTGCTTGCCGCGCGCGCGAAAATCATCAAGATTGCGCTTGAGCTTAAACCACTTATTGCCATGAATAGTTGGGTGAATTTGATCGAGTCTGAGCGCAGCAACGCAGACCCCGTGCGCGGAAAAGAGTGGATGTGAAAGCCTGTCGAGTTTTGGCGAATGGATAGTGATCATAACTGGTGACGGTAGCTCTCTGGGTAGGCACTTTCGACGCTAAGTTTTGGGCACCGGCTTTCGTATA
>LICD01000104.1 GCA_001438145.1 OM182 bacterium BACL3 MAG-120619-bin3
TAAGCCAAGAGTCCCAACATGGATCAGATCGTTGTACGCGGCGCGCGCACCCACAATCTCAAGAATATCAACATAACGATCCCGAGGGACAAGCTAGTGGTGATAACGGGGCTTTCGGGTTCTGGGAAATCGTCTCTCGCCTTCGACACGCTTTATGCCGAGGGGCAGCGCCGCTATGTTGAGTCGCTCTCGACCTACGCGCGTCAGTTCTTGTCGATGATGGAAAAGCCGGATATCGATCATATAGAAGGGCTCTCGCCTGCGATTTCGATAGAGCAAAAATCGACTTCGCATAACCCTCGCTCGACCGTTGGCACGATTACCGAAATTTACGACTATCTGCGCCTGTTATTCGCCCGCATCGGCGAGCCGCATTGCCCCGAGCATAATCAAAAACTCGAAGCACAGACAGTCAGCCAGATGGTCGACCAAGCAATGAAACTGCCCGAAGGCAGCCGTATCATGGTGCTTGCGCCCATCGTGCGCGAACGCAAAGGCGAGCACCTCCATGTCTTTAGCGAATTGCGAACCAGCGGCTTCATCCGCGCGCGAGTCGACGGCATTGTGTGCGAAATCGACTACCCACCCGAGCTGGAGAAAAACAAGAAACACTCCATAGATGTAGTCGTCGATCGTCTCAAGGTCAAGCCAGGCATCGAACAACGCCTAGCCGAAAGCTTCGAGACCGCAATTCAGCTCGCCGATGGCCTCGCGATGGTGAGCCAGTCCGATGACCAAGGCAAAGAGCTTGGCAGCGAACACGACCTCGTGTTCTCCTCTCTTTTCGCGTGCCCTCAGTGTGGTCACAGCATTCAGGAACTGGAGCCGCGCCTGTTCTCGTTTAACAATCCAGCGGGTGCCTGCACGTCATGCGACGGCCTCGGGCTAAAACAGTTTTTCGACGAAAATCGGATTCTAGTCGATGAGTCACTTGCATTGTCCGAAGGCGCTATTCGCGGATGGGATCGCCGCAACCTTTACTATTTCCAGATGCTCACCTCTCTCGCCGAACACTATGGGTTCTCGATCGATATACCGTTTAATGAGCTAAGTAAAAAGCATCGCAACGCCATATTGAATGGCAGCGGCAAAGAGGTCATCGATTTCTTTTACATTAACGATCGCGGGGAAACGCGCACCCGCAGCTACCCCTTCGAGGGCATATTGCCCAACATGGAACGTCGCTATCGCGAAACCGAGTCTAATCATGTCCGCGAGGAGCTCTCAAAATATCTTAGCTCACAGTCGTGCCCTGATTGCGCCGGCACGCGGCTCAAGCGTGACGCTCGCTTTGTATTGATTCAGGGCAGCGACCTGCCCACAATCACCAGCATGACTGTCGCTCAGTCTCACGACTATTTCTGCAAGCTAAAACTCAAAGGCAAGAGCGCAAAAATTGCAGAGAAGGTACTCAAGGAGCTGCAAGACCGCCTCCAATTTTTGGTCGACGTGGGCCTTAACTACCTCACGCTTAACCGCAGCGCCGACACCCTATCGGGTGGCGAAGCGCAGCGCATTCGTTTGGCGAGTCAGATTGGAGCCGGCCTTGTCGGCGTAATGTATATCCTCGACGAGCCTTCGATTGGTCTGCACCAGCGCGACAATACTCGCCTATTAAAAACCCTTTTTCATCTGCGCGACCTTGGCAATACGGTGATTGTGGTCGAACACGACGAAGACGCCATCCGCAACGCCGACCATGTCATAGACATCGGCCCCGGGGCTGGGGTGCATGGCGGCGAAATCGTCGCACAGGGTACGATCGAGGACATTCTCAATTCTAAAGACTCGCTCACCGGCAAATACCTGTCGGGAAAAGAAAAGATAGAGATTCCTGCGACCCGCGGCAAACCCGATCCAGACAAGCAGCTCCGCGTTCTCGGCGCCACCGGAAACAACTTGCAGGGGGTCGACCTGAGCATTCCTATTGGGCTACTGACCTGTGTCACTGGCGTCTCAGGTTCGGGCAAGTCGACGCTAATAAACAACACACTCTACCCGCTCGCTGCGAGCAAGCTTAATGGCGCAACTACGCTTACAGCAGCCAAACACAAGTCGGTAGAGGGCCTCGAGCTACTCGACAAAGTAGTCGATATAGATCAGAGCCCGATCGGGCGCACCCCGCGATCGAATCCAGCGACGTATACCGGCATCTTTACCCCCGTGCGCGAACTCTTTGCCGGCACACAAGAAGCGCGAACACGCGGGTATAAGCCAGGACGCTTTAGCTTTAATGTTAAAGGGGGGCGCTGCGAGGCGTGTCAAGGCGACGGCGTGGTCAAGGTCGAGATGCACTTCTTACCGGATGTCTACGTTGCCTGCGATGTCTGCCGTGGCAAGCGCTACAACCGAGAAACGCTCGAAGTAAAATACAAAGGCAAGAACATTAACGAAGTGCTCGACATGACTATCGAGGCCGCCCGCGAGTTTTTCGACGCGGTGCCTGCAATCGCGCGCAAACTCCAAACTCTCATGGAAGTTGGCTTGTCCTACATCTGCTTGGGACAGGCGGCGACAACGCTGTCTGGTGGCGAGGCACAGCGCGTAAAGCTTTCACGCGAACTCTCGAAAAGGGATACCGGTAAAACCCTCTATATCCTGGACGAACCCACTACAGGGCTGCACTTTCACGATATCAAACAGCTGCTTGCGGTGTTGCATCATTTGCGAGACCAAGGCAATACGATTGTGGTGATCGAACACAATCTCGACGTTATCAAGACTGCCGACTGGGTTGTCGACTTAGGCCCAGAGGGGGGTAGCGGTGGCGGCATGATTATCGCCGAAGGCACGCCCGAGCAAGTCGCCAAGAATAAAAAGTCGCATACGGGCGTCTACATCAAGCAACATCTCGCCGCAGGCACCTGACAACAGCCAATCCAGAGAAATTTCGCAGGGTATTTGCACCCCCGATTCGCGCGCTTTCTCTGGATTCTGACTCAATTCGACCGCTTTCGAGACCGATCATCTGCTAAATTGCAATATTGTCGACTAATCCCGCTTTTCGCATTTCTTTTTCTGTCACACCTCTGTAAAATTTGCGCCGTCTAATAGTCATCAAAGCGCAAAGCTTTGGCGTCATGCTATGCGACGCTTAGTTGCGACTACTATTCGCGTCTTTTCAGAATGCGTCTAGTCGGTTCGCGTCTGATCAGTTTATGCGCGTTTAACAAGAGATCATGCGATTCGAGAGAAAGCAGTACGAGAATCAAGCTGGCGTTGGAAAATAACTTCACCCAAAGATCATCGGGTTCATTAACGAAATCAAGAAGATAAAAACAGTTTTAGCGTCGGCAATAGAGCCGTTGCGAACTTCATCTATCAGGAGAAAGCTATGCAATTCCCACCCACAGCCAAGAAGCTGTTGCTGACGTCTATTGTCGTCGCACTCGGCTACTCGACTGCAGCGATCGCTCAAGATACCGCATCTGCGATTCGCGGCAAGCTACTCGACGCATCGGGCCAACCACTCACCGACGCAACGGTTGTTGTCCGTGATACGCGCACAGGCGCCACGCGCACGCTGCAATCAAACGCATCGGGCACTTTCTACGCGACCAACCTTCCAGTAGGCGGTCCGTACAATGTGACAGTAAATGGCACTAAGACAGTGACAGTTAATTCGATCTCGCTAGGTGATATTTACAACCTCAGCATCGAGATGGGTGAATCGCAGATTCAAGAGATTATCGTTCTCGGCGGCTCTAATACATTCGTAGACGTCGCTGCGGGCCCTTCTGCGTCTTTCTCAACTTTCGACATGCAAACATCGGTTGCCTACGATCGAGACATCAAAGATGTGTACTCCATCGATCCTCGCATGAATCTCGACGGCGATACTCAGGTTAACTGCGTAGGTAAGCATCCACGCTTTAACAGCATCAGCCTCGACGGCATCAGCCAGAACGACCGCTTCGGCCTCAACAGCAACGGATATTCGACAGCGACCGGCATGCCTTTCCCCTACGAGGGTATCGCTCAGGTATCAGCAGAGCTTGCCCCTTTTGACGTGACTTACGGCGGTTTCACCGCCTGTAACATCAATGCGGTGACGAAGTCTGGAAGCAATGAGTGGACAGGCACCGTATTCCTCGAGCGCACCGGCGATCAATGGCGCGGCGACTCTCTTGAGGTAAATGGCCGAGTACAAGATTACTCCAGCAAAAGTTTCACTGAAGACACTAAGGGCTTCAGCATCGGTGGCCCGATCATGGAAGACAAGCTCTTCTTCTATGGCGCCTACGAAGAATCAGAACAGCCTCGCTTTCTCGCAGCTGGTTACGCCGGTTCAAACAACGGCGTCGAGCGCTCATGGCTGAGCAAAGAAAATCATGACCGCATTGAGCGCATTGCCAAAGATCTCTATGACTACGATCCAGGCGGTCTGCCTGCCGATGGCACGCAAACGGATGAGAAGTACATGCTCCGCGTCGACTGGAATATTAACGAGCAGCACGATGCGAGTGTAATCTACAACTACTACGACGGTATTCAGCTGCGCTCATCCGATGGCGGCGACAATGAGTTCGAGTTCGCTAATCACTTCTACAACAAGGGTGCAGTGTCTGAAACGACTACGGTTCGCCTACGTTCGCAGTGGTCAGATGCGCTCTCTAGCGAAATGTTCTACAGCAAAAACACAATGGATGACTCGCAGGTCACCGTTGGCCCAGCAGATTTTGCTGACATGCAAATCAGCATTGGCCGCGATACCGTTTACCTCGGAGCCGACGACTCGCGCCAAGCTAACGCTCTCAATACTGAATCTGATTTCTTTAAGATTGCAGGCGAATACCTCCTCGGCGATCAGGTACTGACTTTTGGCTATGAGCGCGAAACGCTTAACGTATTTAATCAGTTTGTTCAGCACGCTCGCGGCGGTGAGTACGATTTCTTCGACGATTCAGCAGCCAACTCAGCAGCTTGTCAGGCACTGACCGCACAGGGTAGATTTGATGACCCTAGCTGCGGATTGTCAGGTATCGACCGGTTTGAACTGGGTATCCCGAGCCGCATTTACTACGGCAGCGGCGGCGGCACTAACAACGCGGCCGACGCAGCGGCGAGCTTTGAAAACTCGCTCAACACTGTGTACCTCCAGGACGAGCTGTACCTCGCTGACTACAACTTAACTGTTGTGGCTGGCCTTCGTTACGACTGGTTCGAAAGCGACGACAAACCTAACTTCAACCAAGCCTTCACATCAGCGAACGGCGGCCTGCGTAACGATACCAATATCGACGGTCTCGACCTTCTCATGCCTCGACTTGGTTTTACCTGGGAAGCAAACTACAACCTGACAGTTCGCGGTGGCGCAGGCCTCTACTCTGGCGGCAATCCAAACGTCTGGATTTCGAATGCGTGGAGCAACGACGGTCTGACGAACGTGCAGCTACAGAATCGTAACTTCAATGGCGCTCGCTCAGTCTTCAGCAATTGGGAACTCAGTGGCGCAGGCCGACCAGGCTACGATGTCCCACAAGAGATGATCGACCAAGTCGCTAACACGACGGCCGATTCGGCGAGCAACAGCTTCCTCGTGCTGATCGATCCAAACTACGAGCAGCCCTCAGAGTGGAAACTCGCCTTGGGTGGCACCTATACGTTTGATAGTGGCCTGAGCGTAGACGCAGACTTCCTCTACTCTATTGCGAATGATGCAGCCTACTATGTAGACGTATCTCAAGAGCAAATAGGTGTAACGACTACCGGTCAGCCGATCTTCGATTACGCAACCGGCCGTGACAACTTTATGCTCACTAACTCCGATCGCGAAGCGAAGTCGACGTCTTTCTCTTTAGTGGCGCGTCATGACTATGACTTTGGTTTGGATTGGATGGTTGGCTACGCGTTTACCGATGCAGAAGATATCAGCCCGATGACCAGCTCAACGGCGGGTTCGAACTTCGACAACCTCGCGGCTAACACGATCGTAAATCCAGAGCCAGGCATCTCGAACTACAACACGCCTCACCGTATTACGGCGCGTTTATCCTACGGGAAAGAGTTCTTCGCAGGTTATGAGTCGCGCATCACGGCGATGTTCTACCGCAAGCAGGGCCAGGGTCAGAGCCATGTAATGGGCTCGGTTGATCTCGAAGGCGATGGCGCATTCGGACGTCACCTCCTCTATGTACCCGGCCCTAACGACGGCAATGTTGTCGTTGGTCCTAACTTCGATGTCGCGGCTTTCCAAGCCTTTATCGAGCGTGAAGGTTATGGCCAAGGCTTCGTTGATCGCAATGAAAACAACGCCGCCTGGTCATCACGTCTCGACCTGCGTATCGATCAAGAAATCCCCACGTTCCTTGGCGCAAGCAAAGGCCGTGTCTATCTCAAGATCTACAACGTCATGAACATGTTAGACGACAGCAAAGGGCTTCAGTACGATGCCCAGTTCTTCTCCCAGCAAGTGGTTGACTCCAACGTCAATGCGCAGGGACAGTATGTCTACAACACGTTCACTGACCGCGGCCTGACTGATCTGCTAGAGAATCAGTCACTGTGGGAAATGCGTCTTGGTATCCAGTTCGAGTTCTAAATACCAAGAACCATAGAATGATCTAGTCGAGAGCCTTTCGACTTAGAAAGCCCGCCTGGCATCAGGCGGGCTTTTTTTATGCCGATGCGTTGCAATTTTCTACATTTAATAATAAGTTCGACCTTAGCTTATGATGCAGACAACGCGCGTGTCAGAGTCCCTCCCCCCGCATTACCGACAGGCACGCATTCCATAATAAGAAGACGGAGCAATGTTTTGTGAATGATTCAGTGAATTTACAGCTAACACGCAGACGTTTTATCAAGGGAGTCATCTTCTCCGGCGCGGCGGCAACGTCTGGCGCTGGCGTCTACCTCGCCGCCAACGCACAGTCGGGCAATGGCGGAATGGAACGCTTGATATCACTCACGATCAATGGCCGCACTCGGCGCGTCGACGTACCGCCCACCGAAACACTCGCTAACACTCTTCGTTACAGACTCAATCTCACAGGCACCAAAATCGGCTGCAATCGCGGCGAATGTGGCGCTTGTACCGTGCTCATCGACGGCGTACCCAATTACGCCTGTTCGGTGCTGACTCACAATATTAAGGCTAAGCAGGTTCTCTCTATCGAAGGCGTCAAAGCCGACGATGGAACGCTGCACGCTGTGCAACAGGCTTTTATTGCCGAGAATGCGCCCCAGTGCGGTTTCTGCACACCGGGACAGGTGATGTCGGCGGTTGCGCTGCTGGCGAACAATCCACGGCCGACGAAGGCGGAGGCAGCTCAGGCTATGTCTGGCAACCTGTGCCGCTGCGGTGCTTATGAACACTATCTGAATGGCGTGTTACGCGCCTCGGGGCAAATAGCATGAGTACACACATAGGATTCGACTTTACGCCGCCCGACGTGCCCGGAAAAGTTACGGGCGAAATCAAATACGCCGAGGACTACAAGCGCGAAGGCATGGTTTTTGCCCGCTTGTTAACAAGCCCTCTGCCTAGCGGCAGAGTGGTCGGCATTGACGCCACCGAAGCGCTGCGCATGGATGGCGTCCTCGGAATATTCACCGC
>LICD01000105.1 GCA_001438145.1 OM182 bacterium BACL3 MAG-120619-bin3
GAATAATTGGGGCTATCGACGCTCGTGAGGCCAGTCTTATCATAGGATTAGAAAAACCCTATTGCTCCACCATCAAATACAGAGAAATGCTTATCACGATTATGGTGCGCCCGGCAGGAATCGAACCTGCAACCCCCGGCTTAGAAGGCCGGTGCTCTATCCGATTGAGCTACGGGCGCGTAATCGTTGCGGATGCAATTCTACACCAATTAGTGAGTCGAACTAAGTCTTTGCTGCGCTTTGCGCGATAAAATGAACACGGGAGACCAATCGATGGTTGTATGACGAGGATATTGTCGAAGAGGAGAAAAATGGGGTGACTGACGGGGTTCGAACCCGCGACCACCGGAGTCACAGTCCAGGGCTCTACCAGCTGAGCTACAGTCACCACTGTTCGTGGTCTGGCGCCAGATAAGTCAGCTAGAGAGAACTCGACATTACTCGAGAAGGCTAGAGACTGTAGCGCCAATCGGAGGAACGTGGTTCCTTCGAAGAGCAAATCCGCCAGAACAGGCCAGAACAGAAAGCCGGTGGCGATTTGCCGAATTGGTCGGGGTAGAGAGATTTGAACTCCCGACATCTTGCTCCCAAAGCAAGCGCGCTACCAGACTGCGCTATACCCCGATAGGGATCGAGTAAGGCCAAGCCTTTACTCGGAAGCTAGCTTACTCCGAATTCTTTATTTACACAAAGCGCTCGAGCTAACTTTACTACTCTCGGCTCTGCCCCAGTAATGCGAGCCCGTTTCGAGAGAGCGGCATAATACTGATGTCGACTCGCTTCGTCAACGATTTAAGCAGTGTTTTGCCGTTACGGCGCTTCTATTCGCCAGCCACTGCCGCCGCGAGCGCCGTCTTCAACAACCACGTGCAGCGCCGCTAACTCATCTCTGATTCTATCGGCCTCAGCCCAGTGTTTGTCGGCACGCGCTTGCTCCCTCGCCGCAATCAACGCCTCGATATGGGCAGCGTCGATCGACTCATCCATTCCGCGGCGCAAAAAGTCTTCGGGAGTGCGCTGGAGCACGCCCAGCACCGAGCCTAAACGCACGAGCAAGGCACCGAGTTGGTTTGCCGACTCGGCTTCGGTTTCGCCCTCGCCCTTGAGCCTATTAATCTCTTTGACTACATCCATCAGCACCGCAAAGGCTTCGGCGGTATTAAAATCATCATCCATCGCGGCGATGAAGGCCTTTTCGAAGCGACTGTTTGTCAACGTTTTGGCGCCGGCAGTGTCGAGTCCCTTCAGTGCGTTATAGAAACGCTCAAGCGTACTCTCAGACTGCTGCAGGCTCTGTTCTGAATAGTTGATCGCACTGCGATAGTGGCTGGCTATTAAGAGATGACGCAGCACCTCGGCGTCATAAACCTTCAGCACTTCGCGCACAGTAAAGAAGTTGCCTAACGACTTAGACATCTTTTCATTGTCTATACGCAGCGGCCCATTATGCATCCACAGGTTGGCGAACTTAGCGCCAGTTGCCGCTTCGCTCTGCGCGATCTCGTTCTCATGGTGTGGGAACAACAGATCCGAGCCACCCCCATGAATGTCGAACGTGTCGCCCAAACAGCATGACGACATCGCAGAGCATTCGATATGCCATCCGGGGCGTCCGTAGCCCCAAGGGGAGTCCCAACCTACGCCGCCCTCTTCCGCTCGCTTCCAGAGGACGAAATCGCGAGGATCTCGTTTTAGCTCACCAATGTCGATACGCGCCCCATCTAACAGCTCATCCATTTTTTTCTTCGACAGCTTACCGTAGTCGGCGAAACTGCTCACCGAGAAGTAAACATCGCCATTGGCCGCAGGATACGCATTATCCTTTTCGATGAGAGTTTGAATGAGTGCCACTATTTCACCGATGTGGCCTGTGGCGCGGGGCTCTTGATCAGGCGGTAGGACACCTAGCGCCGCTTCGTCTTCGTGCATCGCATCGATAAAGCGTGTCGTAAGATCGGTAAACACTTCCCCGTTCTCTTTCGCCCTATTAATAATTTTGTCGTCGATATCAGTGATATTGCGCACATACTCAACCGTCAATCCCTGCGAACGCAGGTAGCGAGTGACTATGTCGAATGCCACTAGCATCCGCGCATGCCCCAAATGAAGATAGTCATAGGTGGTAATCCCGCACACGTAGATGCCGACCTTGCCGGTCTCGCGCGGAACAAATTCTTCTTTGGTCTGGGTAAAGCTGTTGTAGATTTTCATAAATAATTTCTTGGCGCTAATGCGACGCGCGTAGACCTATAGTCTGATTGAATACCAACGCTCCGTTAGTTGAGTCCACCGTGTCGCGGGTGAAATAGCCCTCGCGTTCGAACTGAAAACTCAACGCCGAATCAGCGGACGCCGCTGCGGGTTCGACTAAACAGCCTTCGAGCACGCGCAGTGAATCAGGATTCAGCAATGTCCTGAAATCTTCGACGTCTTTGCTTTCGGGGTTTGCCACAGTAAACAGGCGGTCATAAAGGCGGACCGTCGCTGGCACGCCGTCTGTTGCCGACACCCAATGAATCACACCCTTGACCTTACGCCCTTCGGGATTTTTGCCGAGGGTCGCCAAATCAACACTGCAGCGCAACTCGGCAATCTCACCGTCGGCATCGCGGACGAGCTCGTCACAGCGAATCACATACGCGCCACGCAGGCGCACCTCGCCTCCGTTTACGAGGCGTTTGAAGCCAGGTTCCGCTTCTTCGCGAAAGTCGTCACGGTCTATGACAATCTCAGGGGTGAGCGGCACCGTCCGTCTCCCCATTTCTTCTCTCTTTGGGTGATTCTGCAGTGACAACTCGATTGCCTCGGGCAAATTGGTTAGCGTTACCCTGAGCGGGCGCAGCACACACATCGCGCGCGGCGCGTTATTGTCTAAGTCCTCGCGCAGCGCGTGTTCGAGCATGCTGATATCTACCTGACTTTCACTGCGCGCTACACCAACACTCTCGCAAAAATTACGCAGCGACGCGGCGGTGTAACCACGTCTGCGCATTCCCGCAAGCGTCGACATGCGTGGGTCATCCCAGCCCAGCACTAAGCCCTCATCAACGAGCTGCTTAAGCTTACGCTTGCCCACCACCGTGTAATTAATCTTTAGCTTGGCAAACTCAGTCTGCTGAGGCAACACATAGGGACTATCGGACGATGACAGGTCGCTCACTTGTCTAATTGATTCGAGGTCTAGGCTGTTAAGTATCCAGTCGTAAAGCGGACGATGGTCTTCGAATTCAAGCGTACAGAGCGAATGCGTTACCCCTTCTATCGCATCGCTTATGCAGTGTGTGTAATCGTAGGTGGGATAAATACACCACGCATCGCCAGTCTGATGATGGCGAATATGCCGAATGCGATAGAGCACCGGGTCACGCATATTGATATTGGGCGATGACATATCGATTTTGGCGCGCAGGCTGCATAGGCCATCGACGAATTCCCCTTCGCGCATCCGCGTAAACAGGCTTAGGTTTTCGGCAATCGAGCGCTCCCTGTGGGGGCTATTGCGACCCGGCTCTGTGAGCGTACCTCGGTATTCGCGCGCCTCGTCTGCGCTCAAATCGCACACATAGGCGAGCCCCTTTTCGATAAGCTGCACGGCGAAGCCATAGAGTTGCTCGAAATACGAAGACGAATACCGCACCTCGCCAGACCAGTTAAAGCCGAGCCAATTGATATTCTCTTTAATCGCATCGACAAACTCTTGACTCTCTTTCGCCGGGTTCGTGTCATCAAAACGCAGATTACACTGCCCCCCGTTCTCAGCGGCAATGCCGAAGTTAAGGCAGATCGATTTCGCATGGCCGATATGCAGATAGCCGTTAGGCTCTGGTGGAAAGCGAGTCTGGATGCGGCCGGCGTGGCGATTAGACGCAAGGTCTTCGGCGACAATGTGCCGAATAAAGTTAGCGCTCGGTGCGCTTTCTTTACTCGCCGTGACTTCGTTTTGCGTTGGTTTGTTCGGATTTGTCATTCTGTTTCGCTTCCTGGCGCTACGCGAACCCTACAAAGGGCTTGATAAAGCGCGTATTATAGCCGATTACGAAAGCGGCACGCGAACCCCTTGCGGCCACAACGTCGAACTTTTACTCGGCATTATTTCAACAGTAGGAAGCTTCAATGATTGTTTTAAACACAAACCACGGCGCGATCACCCTTGAGCTAGACTTCGACAAAGCGCCCCTCTCGGCCGCTAATTTTCTCGACTATGCCAAAAGCGGGTTTTACGACGGCACTATTTTTCACCGTGTTATCGACAATTTCATGATTCAGGGCGGTGGCTTCGAGCCGGGTCTTACCCAAAAAGAAAACGGTGAGCCCATCAAGAACGAAGCCGACAACGGTCTCCCTAACGTGCTTGGCTCGGTAGCAATGGCACGCACCTCGGACCCACATTCGGCCACCTCACAGTTTTTTATTAACGTCGGCGACAACGGCTTCCTCAATCACACAAGCCCGAGCCCACAGGGTTGGGGGTACGCAGTTTTCGGCAAGGTCGTTGACGGTCTCGACGTAGTGAACGCGATCAAAGGCTGCAAGACCGGTTCAATAGGCGGGTATCAAGATGTGCCAACCGAAGACGTGATTATCGAATCGGTTACGGTAAGCGAAGACTAGGCAGCCTTGCTGATGACCCAGCCCGATTTATCGCACCTGCCGACACTCTTGATCTCGGATTTGCATCTGCAAGACTCAAGGCCCGATCTAACCCGGGCCCTGATGGGCTTTCTCGATGAGTACCGAGGCCGCTGTTCGCAGCTATTCATTCTTGGCGATCTGTTCGAGGCTTGGATTGGCGACGATGACCCTTCAGCGCTCGCCGACGAGGTTGCGGTGGCGCTAGCCGACTTCGCGTCCACGGGGGCTAAGATAGCCCTCATGCACGGTAACCGCGATTTCCTCCTAGGCGAGGCGTATGCCGCTCGCTGCGGCGCGAGGCTAATGGGTGAGGCCGAGGTCATCACAAGTGGCTTGCGCCCTATTTTGCTCATGCACGGTGACTCGCTTTGCACCGATGATGTTGGCTATCAGGAGTTCCGCAGCTTAGTCAGGCAGCCCGCTTGGCAGGCTGAATTTCTCGGTCAGCCGCTCGCGGCACGCCATGCCTTCGCCGCACAGGCGCGGGCGCAGAGCCGCGAGGCAACCTCGTCTAAGGCAACAGAGATAATGGATGTGAATCATGTGGCTGTGCAGCAGGTGCTTGTAAAACACGGTGTATGCGACTTACTGCATGGACACACCCACAGGCCCAAAGTGCATGAGTTTGCATTCGGCGGCCTACCGGGCAAAGGCGAACAACCGGCCACCCGGACTGTATTAGGCGATTGGGAAACTAGCGCGTGGTTTGCCCAGATACATGCGGGGGAAATATCGCTAATAAAGTATAATTTTCAATAGTTTATAGCGATTATATAAGAATTAAAATAAATTAGTTCTGAGCGATTAGGTTGAGCGATTAGAGGGACACGATAGCCAAGAAAACCGATAGCTAAGAGACGCGATAGCGCTCCGCATGCGCCTGCGTGAGGACCAAAATTTCTTTTTCGACCTGCTGCTCTAACTCCCCCATACTTAGCCCCGCGTACTCGGGTCTGACACTCACACCAAAGCCTTCAAGCGTCCCGATGCGATGATGCGCCTTCTTGAGCAAATTATGTAACCAGCAATAAGGCGACAGCGCAGGGTCGTAAGGGACACTTAAACGCCTAAGACCAGCGCGGAGTTCGTCCTCAGAGTCGATGGCAAACTTCTCTTCGAGAATCTGCTTATTGAGCTTTTCGATGCGCCGCATCACCGCCGCTTTTTCCTCTTCGCCGAAGGATATCCAGCCAATAACCTCGGTTGAATACCGTTTGCAGCCACGGCACACCCAAT
The DNA here is from genome assembly GCA_001438145.1 of OM182 bacterium BACL3 MAG-120619-bin3. Lineage (GTDB taxonomy): Bacteria > Pseudomonadota > Gammaproteobacteria > Pseudomonadales > Pseudohongiellaceae > UBA9145. Next base: position 5,869 of record LICD01000105.1, read on the forward strand.
CGCCTACCGAGGTGGTGGAACAGATGCCAATGCAAGGCGTTTTAACGGGGGCGCGAGCGTCTGCAAAAGTATCGGTTAAAGGATCGGTCATAGTGCGTCTCGAATTCAGTGTGCGGCGAGTCTAAACCTCAGGACGCCGTTAAGCAAAGCCAAGGCAGGTTAGGATGACGACTGCAAAACGACGCATTGGCGATAAGAGAGGTGTTACGCCCAACGCCTCGATCTGGATTTTTACCAGCAAAACCAGTAGACTTATGCGCTCAAAATTAAGGGAAATTCGATGACTCGGCGACCGCCCTGAACCGACTCCCCTCCGCCATCTTTTTGATTACATCTGGCATCCAAGCCCCAAGGAAATCTTATGTTAGAAGCCTACAGAGCCCATGTCGCAGAACGCGCCGCCGAGGGCATTGTCCCTAAGCCCCTTTCTGCCGCACAAGTCGCCGAGCTTATCGAACTACTCAAAAATCCTCCAGCAGGTGAAGGCGAGTTTATCGTAGACCTCATTTCAAACCGAGTGCCTGCGGGCGTCGACGAGGCCGCTTATGTGAAGGCCGGTTTCCTGTCTGCCGTGGCGAAGGGTGAGGTTAACTCACCGCTTATCGATCGCGCACTGGCGGTAAAGCTGCTCGGCACGATGCTTGGCGGCTACAACATCTCAACGCTTGTCGAGATGCTAGATGACGCGGAGCTTGGCCCTAATGCCGCAGACGAACTAAGCCATACGCTGCTCATGTTCGATGCCTTCCACGATGTCGCAGGCAAGGCAAAGGCTGGCAACGCCAACGCACAGCGCGTGATGCAGTCGTGGGCAGACGCCGAATGGTTTACGAGCAAGCCCGAGCTGCCAGCAAAACTGACTGTTGCGGTATTTAAGGTGCCGGGCGAAACCAACACAGACGACCTTTCACCGGCGCAAGACGCCTGGTCGCGCCCCGACATCCCCCTGCATGCCAAAGCCATGTACAAGAATCCACGCGAAGGCGTAACCGATGCGGCAGCGCAGATCGAAGAGCTTGAGGCTACCGGACACCCTGTGGCCATTGTCGGCGATGTTATGGGCACCGGCTCTTCGCGCAAGTCAGCAACCAACTCGGTGCTGTGGTTTATCGGCGACGACATCCCTTACATTCCTAACAAGCGCGATGGCGGCGTCTGCATCGGCGGCAAAATCGCCCCTATTTTCTTCAACACGATGGAAGACGCAGGCGCCCTGCCATTCGAATGCGACGTTGATAATCTCAACACCGGCGACATCATCGACATCGATGTTTATGCAGGTAAAATCACGCGCCACGGGTCCGAAGAGCTCATCACAGAATTCGAACTCAAAACCGACGTGCTGCTCGACGAAGTGCGCGCCGGTGGCCGCATCCCACTCATCATTGGTCGCGGCCTGACACAGCGCGCACGCGAAGAGCTTGGTCTCGAGGCCTCTGGCGCTTTCCGCGCGATGGTACCTGCAGCTGCGTCGGACAAAGGCTTCACGCTTGCGCAGAAGATGGTTGGCAAGGCGTGCAACGTGCCGGGCGTTCGCCCTGGCGACTATTGCGAGCCACGTATGACGACTGTCGGCAGCCAAGATACAACGGGG
>LICD01000106.1 GCA_001438145.1 OM182 bacterium BACL3 MAG-120619-bin3
ATTCCGCTTTACACCCCCGAATGCGGCGAATGTAAATTCTGTTTATCGGGCAAAACCAATCTCTGCCAGAAGATTCGCGCAACGCAAGGCGCGGGCCTGATGCCCGACGGCACAAGCCGATTTAGCTGTAATGGCGAGCCTATCTTCCATTATATGGGCTGTTCTACCTTCTCGGAGTACACCGTGCTGCCCGAGATATCGCTCGCCAAGGTCAATCCCGAGGCGCCACTCGAAGAAGTTTGCCTGCTCGGCTGCGGCGTCACAACAGGCATGGGCGCGGTGATGAACACGGCCAAGGTAGAAGCCGGGGCCACGGTCGCCATTTTCGGTCTTGGCGGCATCGGGCTGTCGGCGGTTATCGGCGCAGCGATGGCCTCCGCATCGCGCATAATCGCGATCGACGTCAACGAGAGCAAATTCGAATTAGCGCGAAAGCTTGGCGCGACAGATTGCATCAATCCGAAAGCGTTCAACAAACCTATTCAGGAGGTTATTGTCGAGCTCACCGATGGCGGCGTCGACTATTCCTTCGAATGTATAGGCAACGTCGACGTGATGCGCTCGGCGCTCGAGTGCTGCCACAAGGGCTGGGGCGAATCGGTGATTATTGGCGTGGCGGGAGCAGGACAGGAAATCTCGACGCGCCCGTTTCAACTCGTCACCGGTCGCGTCTGGCGCGGCACCGCGTTCGGCGGCGTAAAGGGGCGTTCGGAATTGCCCGGCATTGTCGAAGACTATCTCGCGGGCAAGTTCGCGCTCAGCGACTTTATTACTCATACGATGCCGCTTGGCGATATTAATACTGCATTCGATCTAATGCATGAGGGCGAGAGTATTCGCAGCGTCATTCATTTTTGATGAGTCGATCGGGCGCCAGGCAGCTATCACATTGCCTTGGCGCCGTTTCGATAATGCCTAGTTCACCGAATACTTCGTAAACGCACCGCCCGCTTGTGAGAGCGAGTTTGGCCCTTCAGCTGCAAATACGTTGCCGTCGGCGTCGACCGCAACGCCCTCGCCTGCAGTTCCTTGATACAGACGATCTTCTCGCTCAAACGGAGGAATCATCGCGTGAGTGATGTCGCTGTCGATGTGGCCGATGCGAACACCATTGCGCCAGCTTGGATGGTTAAGCGGGCTCGATTCTGAATCGATCGCGTAAACCTGATCGTCGCCAGTAATGAATATTCCGCTTATTCGGCCGTAGGTGTAGCGAGACTCGAGGTAGTTACCCTCTTGGTCAAAAATTTCGATGCGGTGGTTACCGCGATCAACAACCCAGAGGCGTCCCTTTGAGTCGAATTCCATCGCGTGAGGCGTGCGGAATTCGCCATGCTCCAAACCGATGCGACCCCACTGCTTAATGAAGGTGCCATCTGGCGCAAACTTCATGACGCGGCCGGTGTCTCCGCGCGCACGCCCTTCGTCAATCGCCTCTTGGGTGATCATGCCTTGGCCGTTGTGGCCGTCGGAGACATAGATGCTGCCGTCAGGGCCTACGATCACGTCGTTAGGCTGATTAAAATGCGCGCCATCACTGCCAGTCTGACCAGGCACCCCAAGGCTCATGAGAAGTTCGCCCGTAGGGCTGAACTTATGTACCTGATGCCCTTTGGTGCCCTCTTCGTTACCCGCGAAGTCGGTCACCCATACGTTGCCCTCTGAATCGACGTCGATGCCGTGAGGCGTCATCATCAAGCCACCGCCGAAATTGGCAAGCACTTCACCCGTATTGCGGTCGAATTTAAAAATCGGATCAACAGGGTTCGTGTCGCAGTTAACCGGCACGCCTGCGCCGAAATTGCCCGCGCCACAGCGCTCGTAGGCAACCACTTGCCCATCGGTGGGATCGATATCGATTCCAGCAGTCGACCCCCAATTGCGACCCGCTGGCAAGTCGCCCCAATTTTGGGTGACCACTGGGTTCGGGTTTGGCATACCGATACCCGAAACGCTGTTGCCGCTCATTGCTTCGGGCTGCGCCGCCGTTGAAGAGGGGGCACTCATCTCGGCGCCGCCACAGGCGGTCAGCGCAAGCGATACGCAGAGCGCGAGGGGGCGCAGGCTCATTTTAAATGAAGGAAAATTAGGTTGAGACATAGTCGCTCCTGATAAATTATTGTTGACGGGGTAGCTGTTATTTTTTATTTCTCACCATTCATAGTACTACGACTTGCCGCTGTGTGAACCCCCCAAGCCTTTCCCGCCCGAGGAGGCATAATAGAGAATAAAACGCCGGCGCGCTTCGCATTCACAGTTGCTCAACTATCGGGTTACTATCAGGTTACTATCGGGTTACCAGCGGGCGATCGTCAGGCTAACGTTGATCTAGTCTCGGTTTACTCCCAAGCTGTCGTTTAACCTTGCGTCTAACCCGCTACTGCAACTAGAACCCGATTCAAACTAAAAAAATAAGGCTGACTCGGTTAGCCGCAGGACCACACTCGCCATGTTTAGAACTCTCAAGAACTCGCATAACGTCGAAGACCTTCGCCTACTCGCCAAGCAGCGCCTGCCCGGACCGATTTTTCACTATATCGATGGCGCCGCCGACGACGAGACCACCTACCGCCGCAATACCTCGGCGTACGCCGACTGCGACCTTGTGCCGAACGTGTTAGCAGGAGTGCAAGACATAGACATGTCGGTTACGGTCATGGGGCAAAAATTGGCGATGCCGGTGTTCTGTTCGCCTACGGCGCTACAACGATTGTTTCATCACGATGGCGAACGCGCCGTTGCTCGCGCAGCCGAAAAGTTTGGCACGATGTTCGGCGTGTCGGCGCTAGGCTCGGTCAAACTTGCCGAGATCGGTGACATGATCTCGACGCCCAAGATGTTCCAGTTTTACTTTCACAAAGACCGCGGTCTAAACGACGCCATGGTTGAGCGTGCAAAAGCGGCTAAATTCGACACGCTAGCGCTGACAGTCGATACGATTACCGGCGGCAACCGTGAGCGCGACCTCTACACAGGCTTCACCTCGCCCCCGCGATTAACACTCAAGAGCTTAGCAAGCTTTGCCTCCCACCCAGGCTGGGCGCTCAATTATTTCTTTCGAGAAAAATTCGAGCTCGCCGAGCTCAAAGACTATGTCGATCAAGGCTCTAACGTGGCCGTGTCTATCGGCGACTATTTTGGCTCGATGCTAGACCAGTCGATGAACTGGGACGACGCTGCTGCGCTGAAAGAAAAATGGGGTGGGCCGTTCTGCCTAAAAGGCATTATGAGTGTTGCAGATGCGCGCAAAGCAGTTGAGATAGGCGCAGATGCAATCATGGTATCAAACCATGGCGGACGCCAGCTCGACGGTTCGCGTTCACCCTTCGATCAGATCGCCGAAATTGCCGACGCGGTGGGTAACGATATCGACATCATTTGCGACGGCGGCATTCGCCGCGGCACGCACGTAATAAAAGCATTGGCAGCGGGCGCCAAAGCGTGTTCCGGCGGACGTATGTATCTCTATGCACTTGCAGCTGCAGGCCAGCCCGGCGTTGAAAAAGCATTGGGCAATATGCGAAGCGAGATAGAGCGCGACATGAAACTCATGGGCGTCACCAAAATAGACCAGCTCAACAGGGACATGCTGCGCTACCGCTGATTCTTCTTGGCGGCGAGCTTATTGACTAGCCAGTCGCGCGGTCAAAAATAGCGATGCCCTCTAGGCGACCGAGAGCTAGACAACTGCGAAGCTTATGGGTAAGTTGATCCTTGTTTTATTTAGGGTCTAATAAAGTTCTACGTAAAAGCTGTCATCTAAAAAACCAACAATATAAGGTCTGCGATTATGAATAGCTCAGCGTCACTCCCTGCAACCGATCGGTTTCCCCGCTCGCGTCGATTCGCACTCATCGTAAGCATTGCTGCAGCAGCGATACTAACCGGCTGTTCCGAACAAGCTGCACCCGAACAGCAAGCGACTACAGCTGAAACAACGATGAGCTCGCAAGGCACTAACCTAGCCACTGCCGATGCTGCCAATGCCGACCGCAACGCCTACTTCGGCGATCTTCATGTGCATACCATGTACAGCTTCGACGCCTTTATCTTTGGCACTACGTCGTCACCAGATGACGCCTACGAATTCGCCAAGGGAGGCACGGTCGTTCACCCAGCAGGCTTCGATATGACGCTCGACAGGCCGCTAGATTTTTATGGCGTGAGTGATCATGCGTTCTATATTGGTGTGCTTCGCGAGATGGCGAACCCCGATTCAGAGATTTCTAAACACGAAATCGCAGCGGGCATGACAACGCTAGGTGATGCAGAAGATCGTGGCCGCAAGTTCTACGAAATTTTCGATTTTATGCAAACCGAGCGCGCACCCGAGATCAACGACCCTGACATCAGAAAATCTGCCTGGGAGGATATTAAGGCTGCCGCAAACAGACACAATGATCCTGGCAATTTCACAACCTTTATTGCGTACGAATACACCACCTCAGATCGAGACCGAGGGAACCTGCATCGCAATGTGATTTTCCGCGGCGATACGGCGCCGGAACTGCCCTTCTCGCGTATCGACTCGCAGAATCCTGAGGACCTGTGGAAATGGATGGATTCGAATCGCGAACAGGGTATTGAGAGTCTCGCGATTCCACATAACTCAAACGGCTCTAATGGATCGATGTTTGCACTCGTTGACTGGGCAGGCAATCCGCTCGACAGCGCCTATTCCGAGCAGCGCATGCGCAACGAGCCTTTAGTTGAGATTACGCAGGTAAAAGGCACGTCGGATACCCACCCTGCTCTTTCGCCCAATGACGAGTGGTCCGATTTCGAGATCATGAAGCTGCGCATTGCGTCGCGCCTCGAGAGCAAACCTAACGGCAGCTATATTCGTGAGGCTTATCTAAACGGAATCGACATGCAGGACGAGCAAGGGTTTAATCCTTTTAAGTTTGGCGTCATCGGTTCGAGCGATACGCATAACGCCACCTACGCTGGCGACGAAGACAATTACTGGAGCAAGGTTGGCCTGCGCGACTCTGATGGCGTATTGCGCGGCTCTGTGCCTCTGGACGAACCGCGCGAGGGCGGCGAAGCCTATGCCGACACTTATTTTAATCAGTGGGGAGCAGCAGGACTCGCCGCGGTGTGGGCTGAGGAAAATACGCGCGATGCGATTTACGATGCCTTCCGCCGCAAAGAAACTTTCGGTACAACCGGCCCGCGAATGAAGGTTCGCTTTTTCGCCGGCTATGACCTGCCCGAACTAGAAGACCCCGCACTTGTCTCTCGCGCTTACGCGGATGGCGTCACTATGGGCGGCGACCTTTTGGCTCAGTCCGCCGAGTCTCCTGAGTTCGTTGCCTGGGTTGCCCGCGATGCTATGAGTGCGCCATTGCAGCGCGTGCAGATTATAAAGGGCTGGGTTGAAGACGGCGCAGCACAAGAACGCGTCATCGACGTCGCCTGCTCTGGCGGCATGGCAGTCAACCCTACCAGACCCTACCACTAACCGCTGCCCCGATAACGGTGCTTCGGTAGACATAAGCGATTGCAGTATTAGCAGCAATGTTGGTGAGGCGGAGCTTAAGGCTAAATGGCGCGATCCTGAATTCGATCCTAGCCAGAACGCGTTCTACTACATTCGTGCACTCGAGAATCCGACCTGTCGCTGGTCGACTTGGGATGCTGTCCGCGCGGGTGTAGAGCCGCGCCCCGATATGGCGACAACAATTCAGGAGCGCGTCTGGTCGTCGCCCATTTGGATTACACCAGTCAACTAGCCTTCCTTGGAGCGCGCAATGAAACGTATCGGTTACCCAAAAGCTAAACTCACTGCAGCGATAGGCTTGGCAGTTTCGCTCGCTGCTTGCTCCGACTCGAACACGGCACCAGAGACAGCCGCAGTGCCAGCCAACGTCTCTTCGGCGCCCGCGCAAGTGGTCGCACAGAGCACGAACCCCGAGCGCAACGCCTACTTCGGTGACCTACACGTGCACACGATGTACAGCTTCGATGCCTTTATTTTTGGCACGACCTCGTCTCCCGACGAAGCCTATGAATTCGCCAAGGGCGATACCATCGTGCACCCTGCCGGATTCCCCATGACCCTCGACCGTCCGCTCGATTTCTACGGCGTTAGCGACCATGCTTTTTATCTGGGCGTGATGCGGCAGATGGCAGACCCAAACACAGAGATATCGAAACACGAAGCGGCAGAGGGCATGACTTCATTAGGCGATGGCCCGAATCGTAACGCGAAATTTCAGAGAATCATCTCGTTTATGCGCTCGGACCGGGGCATAGAAATAAACGACCCCGAAATCGGCAAAAATGCCTGGGGAGACATTATCGCCGCGGCTAATCGCCACAACGACCCGGGCAAGTTTACTGCGTTTATCGCTTACGAATACACGTCGTCGAGCAGCGACAGAGGCAATCTGCATCGCAACGTAATTTTTAGAGGCGACACCGCGCCAGAACGCCCATTCTCGAGGCTAGACTCGACCAATCCAGAGGACCTCTGGGACTGGATGGACTCGAATCGCGGCGAAGGCTTCGAGAGTCTCGCAATACCGCACAATTCCAATGGTTCGAATGGCCGAATGTTTAGCCTTTTAGACTGGGCGGGTAATCCACTCGACTCAGCCTACGCCTCGCAGCGAATGCGTAACGAACCATTAATTGAAATCACACAGGTTAAGGGCACATCCGACACCCATCCCGCCTTGTCGCCAAACGATGAATGGGCAGACTTCGAGATCATGCCCTATCGCATCGCGACGATGCTGCAGAGCGAGCCCAATGGCAGCTACATTCGTCAAGCTTATCTAAACGGCCTTAGCCTGCAAGATGGACAAGGTTTTAACCCTTTTAAATTTGGTGTTATTGGCTCCAGCGACACGCATAACGCTACCTATGCAGGCGATGAAGACGACTATTGGAGTAAAGTAGGGCTGCGCGATTCAAGCCCTTTACTTCGCGGTTCCGTGCCGCTCGAGACGCCGAATGAAGATGGCAGCGAATACGCTCTTAGTGCACAAAATACCTGGGGAGCCTCAGGCTTGGCAGGCGTGTGGGCCGAAGAAAATACGCGCGGGGCAATTTACGATGCCTTCCGCCGTAAAGAAACCTTTGGCACTACAGGCCCGCGCATGAAGGTACGCTTCTTCGCCGGCTACAATCTGCCTTCATTAGATGACCCCGCCCTGGTTAGCAAAGCCTACGAAGGCGGCGTCACCATGGGTGCAGATCTTATCGCCGAACAGGGCAATTCGCCGGAGTTTATTGCGTGGGTTGCCCGTGATGCGATGAGCGCGCCATTGCAACGCCTGCAAATAATTAAAGGATGGGTTGAGGGAGGAGAAGCACAGGAGCGTGTAATCGATGTTGCCTGCTCGGGCGGCATAGCCGTCGACCCCGCCACCAATCGTTGTCCCGACAACGGTGCCAAGG
>LICD01000107.1 GCA_001438145.1 OM182 bacterium BACL3 MAG-120619-bin3
GGGTATCGACATCGAAGCTGGCCGCCACCCCGTGGTCGAAAGCGTGAGTAGCGACACCTTCGTCGCCAACGACGCAAGCCTCAATCGCGAGCGCAAGATGCTGATTATCACCGGACCAAATATGGGCGGTAAATCGACGTACATGCGCCAGACCGCGCTTATCGTTTTACTCGCACTGTGCGGCAGCTTTGTCCCCGCCAAGCGGGTAAAGCTTGGGCCGATCGATCGTATTTTTACGCGCATCGGTTCCGCAGACGACCTCGCCGGTGGACGTTCGACCTTTATGGTTGAGATGACCGAGACGGCAAATATTCTGCACAACGCCACGCAAGACAGCCTCGTGCTAATGGACGAGGTAGGTCGCGGCACGAGCACTTTCGACGGACTCTCGCTGGCTTGGGCTGCAGCGGTCTATATTGCACAGCGTCTCAATGCCTATACGCTGTTTGCTACCCATTACTTCGAGCTTACGAGTCTGCCCGATGATTTCGACAGCATCGTCAACGTGCACTTAGACGCAGTCGAACACGACAGCGGTATTGTCTTTATGCACTCGGTTAAACCCGGCCCTGCGAATCAGAGTTATGGCTTGCAGGTCGCCCAGCTTGCAGGCATTCCCGCCGCAGTCATAGACAGTGCGCGCGGCAAACTCGCCCAGCTCGAAGCAGAGAGCCTAGCGACGACATCGACGAGCCAAGCGGTCGCAAGCGCGAGACTCCGCGAAACAGCCGTATCGTCTACCTCCTCTATCGCCGAGCCCTATCAAAGCGAGCTTTTCGCGCAGGCGACGCATCCGATAATCGAGACGCTCGAGCGTATTAATCCAGATGATATTAGCGCCAAGGAAGCGTTGGCACTGCTTTATGAGCTAAAGGCAACGCTCGGCTAGCCCAGACGCCCTCGACAGAGAGAAAAAAACAGCAATATAGTCTTGAGCTCAGAATCAGCCGAGTACGACGTGCAAAAAACTGCTAGAATGCGCCGGCTGCGTTAGTCCAGATTGGACAGCGCTAGCGGCAATATCCAAGTAAGATGTCGACTGACATCTCATGTAAGCGGCGATTCACAGTATTCGGCGTTGAATTATAGGTTAAGGAGTGACACGTAAAATAACGCTGCGTGGCACCAGAAGCATTGCGGAGAGAACATGACATTCGTTGTTGGCGACAATTGTATTCGTTGTAAGCATACAGATTGTGTAGAGGTGTGCCCGGTAGACTGTTTCTACGAAGGCCCAAACTTCTTGGTAATTCACCCAGACGAGTGCATCGATTGCGCGCTTTGCGAGCCTGAGTGTCCAGTAGATGCGATTTTCGCCGAAGATGAGCTGCCAGAAAACCAGCAGCAATTTCTGGCTCTCAACGCCGAACTTGCAGAGGTATGGCCAAATATCACTGAAAAGAAAGAGGCACTGCCCGAAGCCGAAGAGTACACAGACGTCGAAAACAAGATTCAGTATCTCGAACGCTAGTGATGGATTGAATCCAAGTTAGGTTCGGCACACCCTCTACCCGCGGCATCAACGCCGCGGCAGCAGGCCCACCGGGTCAATCGACTTGCCATCCTCACGAATTTCAAAATGCAGCAATGGGTCTCCCGACAAGTTCGTACCGGCCTCTGCGATTTTGTCCCCAGCCTTCACTCGCGTGCCTTCAGACACCAGCATCACACTATTATGGGCATAGGCACTAAGGTAACGATCGTTGTGCCTTAAAATAATCAGGTCACCGCTTCCTTGCACCCCGCGCCCCGAATAAACCACCTCGCCGTCGGCGGCGGCAAGCACCGGATCTCCGTTACGCACGGCGATATCGATGCCGCGCGCGTCGCCTGAGCCAAAGCTGCGCAACAGACGCGTGCTTTCAGCAGGCCAACGCCAAGCAACCGACTGAGTTCCGCCGCCAATAGAGCGACGCAGCACCCCACCGCGCGCCGGTGTACCGGCCTGTGCCTGAGCAACGCCATTGTTTCGGACAGGCGTGCCAATCGCTATCGATCGTGTTTCGGCATTCGCCGCAGGCGCACTCAGGTCTAGGCTCAATTCTTGTCCAACGAAAATGGTATAGGGCGATCGCAACCCATTGGCGAGCGCTAATGCCCTAACATCGAGATCGTATTGAAAAGCGATCGAATACAACGACTCGCCATCGCGCACACGGTGGTTACTAGCGCGCGAGGCAGAGGGCTCGCGCGCCTCTATGCGGCCGCCGGTTCGTCTTACCGGCTCGCTAACACTGACCTCCGCAGGTCTTCGGCTTTGGCTTGCCCTTGCAGTAGATCCATCCGAATTGACAATGATCGGAGAACTCGTCGGGACACGCAGCTGGCTGTCAGGGGTCGAAGCGGAGACGATAAGCGGCGGCGTAACGACCTGTCTGTCGCCTTGATCTGCAATCGGTGCCTCATAGCTCCTACACGCTCCTAATGTTACTACTAGCGCGAGAATCGCAGCTTGGTAAATTCGCATATAACTGAACCCTCCCTTAAAACTAATTCTAGTCATCTATCCTTCTGCGAGGCTTTGAGCGCACTCGCAGAGTTCATTGAAATAAATAATCGGTTGAGCAACAAGACAACTACTAAACCCAATCCGACAAAAAGCAGCGCGGCCAAAGCGTGCGCTTCAACCCCAAGGCTTGCGGCATAGTCAGCTGGCCAAACCAGCCGCATAGTGGCCCCTGCGTCTTCAGCGCTAACCGCCGCCTCCGGCACTCGCCACGGCCAAATCGCGGGCAAAGACCCTAGCAGCAAACCGCCGATTACACTGTAAGATTGCCCGTGAAAACGTCCGAGAAGCCATGTCAGTAACCGCGAGAACGCCATCAGCCCGACTAAGCAGCCCGCGGCAAAGAAAATAATTTTATCAAAGTCGAATGTCACCAGTGCGGTGAGCATTGTCTCGTAAACCCCCAACAGAATCAGGATAAACGCACCTGATAACCCGGGTAGGAGCATCGCACTTATCGCCACAGCACCGGCAACGAAAAGCCCTAAACCGGTCACCGAATCAGTACTAGGTTGCACCCATCCGAGCGCTGCGACCACTCCCGCGCCAAGCAAAAAATAAAGCGCATACCTCAATTTAAATTCGCCGCTCAGCAAAAACAGCGCCGCTAAGACCAATCCAATGAAAAAACTACCGACTAAAATTGGTGCGTACGCGAGCGCGTAAAGAACGGTGTTTGCCGACAGCAAGAGTCCACTAAACATGCCTAACGCGAGCGGCAAAAGAAAAGGGCCATCGACATGATGCCACGCATGCACTAACTCGCGTCGGCGCAACAATTTAAGTACCGTGAGGTCGAAGGCACTTATCGCTCGAATGAGCCGCTCATAGATACCTGCGATCAGTGCTATCGTCCCACCAGACACGCCCGGCACTGAGTCACTCATCCCCATCACCACGCCTTTCGCAAACACAACCGCGCGCTCGACATTACTGAGCCCGCCTTGAGTCGAGGGGTGTTCCATCAGTTCTGAACCTGGCCTACCAGCAAGGGCACGAAACGAACGTCTTCTAATTTTTCACACTGAAAGTCTTCGCCGCGGCGGGTAATCAATTGCAACTGCTGAACATCGCCGCCAACCGGAATAATAAGCCGACCTCCCTCGTTGAGCTGAAAGAGCAATTCGTGTGGTATTTGCTGCGGCGCTGCGGTGGTAATAATCGCATCGAAAGGGCCGCTTCGCTTGTAACCCAAACTACCATCGCCGTGGCGAAAGTCGATATTCCGCAGCCCTAACAGACGTAAGTTTTTTCGCGCTTTATCAAGCAGGGGCTTAATACGCTCGACGGTAGTTACGCGCTTCGCTAGTCGGGCGAGGATCGAGGTCTGATACCCGCAGCCCGTGCCGATCTCGAGGACATTTGTCAGGGGACCAGAGAGAAAGGCGATTTCTGTCATCCGAGCAACTATATAGGGCTGAGAAATAGTTTGATTAAAACCAATGGGAAGCGCGACATCCTCATACGCCCGATGAGAGAGCGCTTCGTCTAAAAAGATATGCCTCGGCGTTGAGCGGATAACATCGAGCACTTCCATGCTGGTTATACCCTGATCCATCAGCCTACCTAACAGGCGCTCGCGTGTGCGCTGCGAGGTCATGCCAATGCCGCTTAGGTTAGGGGTGGACTCTGTTCTAAAACTCATTTTAATCGTCTCGAGCTAGCCGCTCATTGGCATCGGTTATGCGGTTAACTCTCTCTTAGCTGGCATAATTCGCGTAGCAGACTGGTCGCATAGGCACCTCGGGGCAAGGTAAACGCCAGATTCAAATTGCCGCAGGCCTCTGCATCGCTTGACGAGATACGCGCCGGTATCTCTTGTTCCCATTGCCAAGTAAGTTCTGCGGCGGCGAAGCGAAGTGCCCGTCGCGACGCTTGCAGGCCAAAGGCTTCTAGGCCGGCGACCATCCAGTCGAGTTCTGTTAATACTCTCTTCTCAATATCGGCCGCTTCGCCTGAGCTTACATACTTATCTTTCGCAGAAATGATTCCGGGCAGTGGTCCCGTTGTGTGTATATCGAGTGTTTCTATCCTCTGCTGCAGCTCATCAGTCCATTCTTCGCCAGCCTCTTCATCTGCGAGCTTAAAACAACGACCACTGCCATCAAGACTCAGCACGTCGCCGCGCAGATAGCTCTGCCAATTGCCGGCGCTTATTCGCTCCGAGAGCACTTGGTTAAACAAATAGGATCGTGCTGCCGAATAGAGCATCCCGCGCCTGAACCGGCCTCCTTGCTGGACTGCCTTATCGCCTTCCAACACCTGCCTCATTAATACCGAGACTTGACGCAAATTACTCATTTGGGCACCGAAACGTTGCGCACCAAAATAATTGGGCACACCCCCGTCGCGCAGGGCTTCTAACCGGCGCTCGAAGTCGTCTCTTGACCCTTCGCAGCCGCGCAATTTGAGCTGAAACCGATTGCGAGCATGACTTCCTATCTTGAGCTTACGACTGTTTCGATGCATCGCGATGATAGCCAACTTCTCGTCTTCTAATGCCGCGAGACGAGGCTCTTTTTCCGGAGGCAGCTTTACGCTAAACCATTGGCTCGTTTCACCACGCCGGTCTTTCATGCCCGAATAGCTTACATCGGCTTGCCTAACGGCTGCGACATCACTCAGGCGCTTAGCGACTTCGATAGTCGATGCATCGGTCTTTTGAATTTGAATGAAAACATGATCGCCCTCGCCGCTGGGGGCGAAAGCGAGTTCTTCATCGACACGAAAGTCGCTGAATTCTTGTTTGATAATGGCGCTGCCTTGCGGCTTGCCAAGCGCGTACGCAAGCGAGTCGAGTGGCAGGAGGTCGTTGGTCGCTCGCGGCTCACTCACTCGCAAGCCTCGAGTAAAACGACTGCGTGGCAGGCAATCCCTTCGCCTCGCCCGATAGCGCCGAGCTGCTCTGTGGTCGTGGCTTTGACATTGACGCGGTCTCGCGGCGCACTGAGCGCTGCAGCGATACTAGAGCACATCGCTTCTCTGTGCGGGGCAAGTTTGGGCAATTGCGCCACCACGGTAATATCGGCATTAGACAGAGCAAAGCCTCGCGCACTCACAAGCGAACACACCTGTTCTAATAAGAAGACACTGGACACTCCTGCATACTGAGCATCAGTGTCAGGAAAATGTCGTCCGATATCCCCCTCGCCGATGGCACCAAGTAACGCATCACAAAGCGCATGTAACACTACATCTCCATCGGAATGCGCCTCTAAACTCAACGCATCAGGCAGTGTCACCCCACCTAGAATTAGCGGCTTATGCTCGCTCACGCGTGGCGCAAAACGATGAACATCGAAACCATGACCTATTCGCATTTTACTTCCCATTGCACGCTTTCACGACTGACTCTCACATGTTGCCACAAACTAATCTTGGGCTAGTTTTAGAATCGCCTCTGCAAGCAACAGATCGCTGCTATGCGTTATTTTTATATTGGTTTTGCTACCAGTAACCAGCAGAGGCGCCCACCCCATTCGCTCTATTGCCGAGGCTTCGTCGGTGACAGGCGCCGCCTGCTCTGCCGCCTCGTTCAATGCTCGGAAGAGCTTGTCTAAACGAAACATCTGCGGCGTTAGTGCATTAAAAAGCTGCGTACGATCAAGCGTCTCAGCAACACGATTGGGTGGCTCAGACCCTGCGACGCGCTTCACCGTGTTATCTATAGCCGACACAAGCAGACCGCCAATCTCATCGTCTTTTAATTCGGCAATCAATTTCTCGATATCGTCGGCACGCACACAGGGACGCACGGCGTCGTGCACCAACACCCAGTCTGCTTTTTCGCCTTTATCGAGAATAAAGCGAAGCGCATTGAGCACAGACTCCTGACGCTCGCTCCCCCCAGTGACCACCTCGACACGCGGATGCTGAGAGCACGGCAAATCCTGCCAATAAGTATCTTGAGGGCCGATTGCCACGACCACACACTTGATATCGGCAATCGCCAGGAGGCAATCGACAGAACGTTCTATTACTGTTCGCCCGAGCAGCGGAAGATATTGCTTAGGGATGGTTCCGCCAAGGCGACGGCCGACTCCTGCTGCAGGAACGATTGCCCATATAGCCATTCGTGAGTCCTTCGAGCGATGTGAAAAATAACTGCGCAGGGAGACCCGCATCCCTAATCAGGGAATAAAGTGCTGGGGTCAACCGCTAGCGATTTGGGACGATTAGATAAAAAGTCTCGCCGTCTTCTATCATCCCTAGTTCGGATCGCGCCCTTTCCTCTACCGCTTCGAGGCCGTTTTTAAGGTCTAGCACCTCGACCTCTAATGCCTCGTTGCGCTGGGACAATTCTTCGTTGGCACTGAGCTGCGACGCGACTTCCTTTTCGACTTCCTTAAGCTCGCGGCGGCTGTCATCACCCAGCCAGAGCTTGTACTGGAGGACGCCTAAGCACACGGTAAGAAAGACAATGAGTATTTTCACGTTTAACCCCTTCAGCCACTAGCGACTAAAACGAGCGAACTCCGCTAAACCACGATAGATGGATGCTGCGCCCAATTGCTCTTCGATACGCAGCAGGCGATTATATTTGGCCACGCGATCTGAACGGCAAAGCGAACCGGTTTTGATCTGCCCTGCCGCCGTCGCAACGGCAAGATCTGCAATTGTTGTATCTTCAGTCTCGCCCGAACGATGTGAAATAACCACCGTATAGCCTGCTTTCTTCGCCATGTTTATCGCAGCTAGAGTCTCAGTTAACGAACCTATCTGATTGAATTTTATCAGAATAGAATTAGCGATGTTCTCGTCTATACCTCGCTGCAATATTTTCGTGTTGGTTACGAACAAGTCGTCGCCTACTAATTGAACTTTATCGCCTAGCTGCGCGGATAATTTAGCCCAACCGTCCCAGTCGCTCTC
>LICD01000108.1 GCA_001438145.1 OM182 bacterium BACL3 MAG-120619-bin3
TTAAACTTCCACTTGAACGCGCCAGTGCGGGCGTCGTAACCGAGGATATCGCCTGGCACGTTTTCTACGCGCGACTGGTGATAGCCCTGCTCTGCTGAGTTACCAACGACAACGGTGTCATTAACAACGATCGGCGGAGACGAAGACGTGATGTAGCCAGTTTCGAGTGGGAGGCCTTCATAGGGGTCGTACGGATGACCCAAGTCGGCGAGCATGTCGACGACGCCTGTTTTAGGGAAGCCATCGATAGGAACCGGCTGGCCGAAACCTTCTATGGGCACGCCCGTGTCGGCATCGAGCGCCGTGAGGAAGAAACCTGGGGAGGCTATGTAGACAACGCCACGGCCATCAATGCGTGCAAAGCCAACGCCTTTGCCGTAATCGGCGCGCATCGAATATTCGCCTCGGGGCGTGTCGGGCTCACGGTAAGACCAGAGCGTCTCGCCCGTCTTGGGGTCGATAGCCACCACGTGGCGCTTATTGCCCGCAACGGTGAATAGCTTGCCATCGATTAGTGACGGCGTAGAGCGACCGCTAACAGCCTTGAAGCTGGCGCCGTCCCATTCCCATGCAACCTCGAGGTCGGCGAAATTCTCTGCAGTGATCTCATCGGCTGGCGAATAGCGCGTATGCGCAAAGTCGCCGCCAAGCGTGAACCACTCTTCGGGATCTTGAGCGGTTGCCGTGGCGGAAACACCCAGGGCTATAGCCCCTAAAGTCATTCCGCGTAGCACGCTGCGGGTCATCGAATTACTACTTAACAATCGCATAACTCTCTCTCTTCTTTAAACTGAACTGATACCTACACTGCCTAGCTAATTTCACTGGTATTTAACGACGCCAAAAATATCAAGAATTGCGCGTCAGGACTATGATTAATTGAAACAGGCAAGGCGCACAGCCCAACAAAAAATCAGGTAACTTGTGAGCGCCAGAACTAATGACTTGTGCTATAGTCGCGCGCCTTGGGCAAAGCGCCTCGAAATCAACGTGTTAGGCGCTTATCCGGCGCTACGACTAAGACAGCGAATCAAGTGTCCGGCGCGCGCGCGAATGGCCCCTAGCAGCTTAAAATTTAGTTTAAGTAATAATTTCATATGATTGATAATAAAGAGAAATATGTTGTAGGATGGCGAGAGTGGCTGACGTTACCCAGCCTTGGTATCGATGCGATCAAAGCCAAGATAGATACCGGTGCACGCTCCTCTGCTATTCACGCTTACAGTATTGAGACCGAGCTAATTGAGGGCCAAGAGTTCGCTATCTTTCAGGTGCATCCTATGCAAGATGATCTGAGCAATTCGATTACCTGCCGCGCCCCTATTGTCGATCGCCGCATAGTGCGAGACTCAGGCGGCCACGAAGAAGAAAGACTGTTCATCTCTACCACCGTAGAATTTATGGGCAAACATTGGGAGGCTGAGTTCAGCCTAACTAACCGAGAAAATATGGCATTTAGAATGCTACTGGGACGAACCTCATTGGTCGGAGGCGGGTTAATTGTCGACCCAGCTCGGTCCTTTACCCAAGGCGAGGAACTCGCTGCAAAGAAACCCACTGCCAGCAAGGAAAGTCAGCTATGAAAATCGCCGTGCTCTCACGCAATCGCAACCTCTACTCCACGCGACGCCTAATCGAGGCTGCAACAGAACGCGGTCATGAGGTGCGTGTGCTCGACGCACTGCGCTGCTACATGAACATTACCTCACACAGGCCGACTATCCACTACCGAGGCGAAATACTCGAAGACTTCGACGCGATCATTCCTCGTATTGGCGCATCGGTAACCTTCTATGGCACAGCGGTACTGCGTCAATTCGAAATGATGGGCGTCTATCCCCTTAACGAATCTGTCGCTATTTCGCGTTCGCGCGACAAACTTCGGTCACTACAACTTCTCTCCCGTAAGGGCATCGGCCTACCGATCACCGGTTTTGCAAACAAGCCCGATGACATTCAAGATTTGATCAAAATGGTGGGCGGCGCCCCGCTCGTCATCAAACTGTTAGAGGGCACTCAGGGCATAGGTGTGGTGCTCGCCGAAACCCGCAAGGCTGCAGAGAGCGTGATCGAATCGTTTCTCGGCCTCAAGGTCTCGGTACTCGTTCAGGAATACATTAAAGAAGCGGGCGGCGCTGACATTCGCTGCCTCGTCGTCGACGGCAAAGTCGTCGCCTCGATGAAGCGACAAGCCAAAGAAGGTGAATTTCGCTCGAACATTCACCGTGGTGGCAGCGCATCATTAATCAGGATAACCCCAGAAGAGCGCACTACTGCAGTACGCGCGGCCACAACAATGGGGCTCAATGTCTGCGGTGTGGACATTCTTCGCTCAGCGCACGGCCCCCTCGTTATGGAAGTGAATTCCTCGCCGGGTCTTGAAGGCATAGAGAATGCCACGGGCAAAGACGTTGCCGGACTCATTATCCAGTTTATGGAAAAAAACGCGAAACGCGGTAAAACGAAAACCCGAGGAAAAGGTTAATAATCAATAAATTACGCTTCGATTCTGAAGCTTCCTGAGATAACGAGAGTGGCACGCAACGAACAGACCAAGCAAACAGCAATCAGCATATTAGGTACAACTATTAAGCCCGGAGAGCGCGCCTCGATCGACCTCCCCGTGCCTAGCCTCTACACCCATACGGCGCTCGAAATGCCCGTTCAGGTTATCCATGGCAAAAAGCCTGGGCCGACACTTTTCATCTCTGCCGCCATTCACGGCGACGAGATCAATGGCGTAGAAATCATCAGGCGCGTTATGCACCAGCGCAGCATAGGCAGGCTGCGCGGCACACTCATTGCCATCCCCGTTGTTAATATCTTTGGCTTCATAAACCAGAGCCGCTACCTACCCGACCGACGCGATCTCAACCGCTCGTTTCCAGGCTCTGAATCAGGTTCGTTGGCAGGCCGCATCGCCAACCTCTTTCTCAATGAAATCGTGTCACGCTGCACACACGGCATCGACCTCCACACGGGCGCAGTGCATCGCGAGAACTTTCCCCATATTCGCGCCGTGCTCGACGACGATGAGACAAAGCGTATGGCGAGCGCCTTCATACCGCCGGTAATCCTCAACACGCAAATAGTCGAAGGCTCACTGCGACAAGAGGCAGAGAAGCTCGGAGTTAGTGTCATAGTTTATGAGGCTGGCGAGGCGCTGCGTTTCAACGAGGTTGCCATACGCGCAGGCGTCAGGGGCGTAGACTCGGTGATGCGTGAAATAGGCATGCTGCCCAAAAAGAAAGCGCGCAAAAGCGACCCCGTTCCCGTTGTCGCTACCGACTCATCGTGGATTCGTGCGCCGCATAGCGGCATCTTACGCATGATCAAACCACTGGGTGCGCGCGTCTCGAAAAATGAAGTCTTGGGTATCATCTCCGACCCATTTGGTGATTCGGAACATAAAGCCATCGCGCCGTTTGGCGGGATAATAATCGGCAAGACAAATCTGCCACTAGTGAACGAAGGTGAGGCGCTGTTTCACGTTGCCCGCTTTGAGAGCACCAGTGCTGCGGCGAGCCAGATCGAAGAGTTTCAAGCAGAGATGGACCCACTCACCGACGACGCCTCGGTCAATGAGCCCGCAATCTCTTAAGAGCACATCCTAAACAAGCGGCTTATGCACTACCAAGGCCAGGGGCAGGGTTCCGTTTGTTGCAAACAAAGCTTGGCCCATAGCCCGAGTGAGGATTCTTTATCGATAACGCTGCTAGTCTCTGTAGGCATAGAAGGCTCGCGCTGCCTTATAGAGGCTGTGAACGTCGATCTTCGAACTCACTGCATAAGGCGTGTGGATGGATAGCAGCGGTACGCCGAAATCGATCACCTCGATATTCTGACTAGAGAATTCTCCACCGATAGTGCCGCCACCTGCGCTGCCGACTTTGTAGGTCGCCGTTTGCCAAGGCACTTGATTGTCATCGAGAAGCGCTCGCGTCCACGCCATAAACTCGCTGTTAGCCGTGTTGCCTTGCCCGTAAAGCTTAAGGTTAACGCCATAGCTAAGCTTAGGCGCATTGCCTAATTCCCAGGCGCCCGGATTCATTGGATTCACGCCAGGGTTCACATCGATCGAAATGAATTTAGTGGCACGCAGGGCTTGTCTAAATAGCGGCTCGCGATAATCACTGCCCAGTTCGGTATAGAGAAGCCGCGACAGTAGGTCCGCGAAATAATCAGAGCCCGCGCCCGTATTATTTCTGTTCCCAACCTCTTCGTTGTCTACAAAATAGGCGACAGTCGTTGTCTGCGGACGCTCGACTGCAGCGATTGCACGCAGCGTTGCGTAGCCAGCAAGGCGATCATCCTGGCCGTAGGCTGCGATGAGGCCACGGTCAAAGCCCATGTCGCGCGGCGCGCCAGCGGGCACGAGCGAAAGCTCGGCAGACACCAGATCCGCTTTGCTAATACCGTATTCGGCGGCCAAAAAAGCGAGCACTTGATCACCTACGCCCCCACCCTCCTGCGTATCGGGGATATGCGCGATAACCGGATCCAAGTCCTCCGGCCCCAAAAATTCACTTAAGGTTTTGGCGTTGCGCGAGCGATCAACATGAGGCGACAGTTCTGGGATCATGAAGATAGGATCGCTCGGGTCGAGACCGATCTCGATTGTCACAGACGTGCCGTCTTTTTTATCTACCCGACCCATCAAGGCGAGCGGAAGGTTGGTCCACTGGTGAAATTTAATGCCGCCATGATAATTCGTTTGAAACAGCGCAAATTCGCTGTTTTCGTAGAGCGGACGGCCTTTGAGTTCGAGCCGTGGGGAATCGATATGTGCGCCGACCACATGAAAGCCTTCCTGCAGGCCATTCTCACCAATCACCATCAGCGTAATTGTGCGATCGCGATTGACCTCATACAGCTTCGCACCCGGCACTAGCCTAGTCGCAGGCGTCAGCGCGGCGAAACCATTCTCCTCGGCAAAGGCTATAGCCTCGGTCACGAAGCTCAGCTCGGTGCGCGCCTTGGCAATAAAACCCTTATAGTCTTCGGCAAAGGCAAACACTTCGGCGCGCTCGTCTGCGGATATTCCCACCCAGCTCGAAGCGCAGTCTAAGCGATCGCTGCACGCCTCTTGCGCCGAGGCAATCGATGAGAACAGCACATTGATGACGAAGCTGACGCCCATAGCGGCAATGGCTGCGCGCGATAATAGAGCGCCAATAGCACCCAAGGCACGAGGGTTTTTAGGCTGGTTAAGAGACATTGTCGCAACTCCGATATACCGCCACGCGGCATTGGTGGCTTAAGTTGAATTGTTTAGAAACTGCTTATAAAGATGACGTATTGCTAGGCGTTGGGATGAACAGCGAACAGCAATTCACCTGACCGTTGCGCAACTCGCTATGGCGTAACTTGAGCGAGCCAGTGGGCCAGTGAGCCAAAGATAGCAGGCTATTAAGGCGCAGGAAACTGAGCGAGGCAGTCGGCAAACGTGGTGGCGTCAATATTACCTCCCGACAACACAGCGCACGCCGTTGCACCCGGCACTGGGCGAATATGCCCACTGAGTAACGCGGCAAGTCCAACCGCGCCGCCCGGCTCGACAACGAGCTTGAGGTAGCGAAAAGCAAAGCTAACTGCCTGTGCCACTTCGTCTTCGGAGACGCTGACAAACCGGTCAACTAGCCTGCTGTTAACAGCCCAAGTAAGCACGCCCGGCTGAGTTGCCATCAGGCTGTCGCAGCGCGTTGCAGTTTGAGGATCGATACGCACACGCGCTCCCTGCTCTGCCGATTGCACATGGTCGTTATAGGCGTCTGGCTCCACGCCGACAACGCGGCATTCCGGAGCAAGACCGCGCACCGCAGTAGCAACCCCAGACATCAGGCCGCCCCCACCGACTGGACTCAACACTAGGTCGGGCTCCCAGCCACGTTCGCGCAGCTGTTGCACCAGTTCCAAACCACAAGTCCCCTGCCCTGCCATCACGGCTACGTCGTCGAAAGCCGGCACAAGGACTGCGCCTGAATAGTCGGCAATCTCGGCGGCGATCTCTTCACGGGATTCGGTTTTACGGTCATACGCACGCACTGCAGCGCCGAGAGCCTCGGTGCCTTCGCGCTTAATCGTGGGGGCGTCGGTTGGCATAACGATGGTTGCTTTCATCCCCAGCAGACGCGCAGCATACGCAATTCCCTGCGCATGATTGCCCGAGGAGAACGCGACGACGCCGCGCTCGCGCTCCTCTTGAGTCAATTGAACTAACCGGTTGTAGGCGCCACGAAATTTGAACGCGCCTACGTGCTGGAGGTTTTCGGCTTTTAAGAAGACTCGGGCACCGATGCGCCGATCGAGTTCGGGACTCGTGAGAAGCGGAGTTCGCACAGCGATACCTTCGAGGCGCGCTGCGGCGGCGGTTATATCTTGAAGGGTAATGGGCACTCTATGCTCTCCTTTAGACGCCTCTCAAAACGCCCTAGGTCAAATGCCTCTTAGAAGAAGACGGCTTCTTATTCGTGTCTTTATTTTTTGCAATTCGCCGCTTGCGCGCAACTTGCTGTGCATTGAGATTCTCTTCGGACTTCACGAAAGGATTATCGCCGCTGCGCAGCTCGATTCGAACCGGCGTGCCTTCAAGTTTCAGCGCCTTACGGAACGTCTTCTCGAGGTAGCGCGTGTAATTTCCCGGCACCTTATCGGTCTGTTTGCCATGAATGACGATGATGGGCGGATTCTGCCCACCGGCGTGCGCATATCTAAGTTTAATACGGCGACCGTTAATAATGGGCGGCGCGTGATCAACCACTGCATCTTGCAGTATTTGCGTAAGCACATTAGTCGTGAGCTGCTTGCGCGCTGAGTCATAGGCGCGGTGAATTGACTCGTACAAGTCGCCAACGCCGGTGCCAAACAACGCAGAGATAAAATGAATTTTTGCAAAATTAACAAAGGTAAAACGGCGCTGAATGTCCGACTTAATCTTTTCTTTGCCTTCTTGGTCCATGCCATCCCATTTATTCAATGCGATAACCAATGCTCGGCCGGTGTCGATTACATAACCCAGTAGATGGAGGTCTTGTTCGACAATACCGGTGCGCGCGTCGACTACAAGCACGACCACGTTGGCATCTTGTATCGACTGCAGCGATTTAACCACCGAGAATTTCTCTACGGTCTCGCGCGTGCGTCCACGCTTGCGAATACCTGCTGTATCAATCAGGGTATAACGCTGGCCGCGACGTTCGAATGGAATATAAATACTGTCTCGCGTCGTGCCGGGTTGGTCATAGACAACAACACGATCTTCGCCGAGCATGCGGTTTACCAAAGTCGATTTGCCGACGTTCGGGCGACCTGCAATGGCGATTTTTATACCGGTGACGGCAACATT
>LICD01000109.1 GCA_001438145.1 OM182 bacterium BACL3 MAG-120619-bin3
GGCCTAGTTAGTAGGCTCTGTCGACGCCGCCTGTTCTGCCTGAGCCTGTCTCTGCTGCGCATAAAGCGCATCGAAGTTGATTGGCGACAGCATAAGAGCAGGGAAACTGCCTTTCACAACAAGATTGTCTACCGCTTCGCGCGCATAGGGGAACAAGATATTAGGGCAAACGGTGGCTAACAACTGGGCAAGCTGCTCGTCGCCAAAGTCTTTCGCTGTAAAAACACCTGCTTGCTGCACTTCTACGACAAATGCGGGCTGCTCTTCGAGCTCTGCTTCGACAGTGAGGACGAGAACAACCTCGTAAACGCCGTCTTGCACCTTGTCGCTTTTTGTCTTGATGTCGAAGTTGATCTTAGGCTGCCACTGGCTCTGAAAAA
Source organism: OM182 bacterium BACL3 MAG-120619-bin3 (assembly GCA_001438145.1). Classification (GTDB taxonomy): domain Bacteria; phylum Pseudomonadota; class Gammaproteobacteria; order Pseudomonadales; family Pseudohongiellaceae; genus UBA9145. Next base: position 381 of record LICD01000109.1, read on the forward strand.
CGAGCGGGCTGCGCGGTGACTCGAAAGAGGCATCCTTGAGGTAAATACGCTGTAAGGCGAACTGTGGGCCTGCCGCTTGCTCGCCGGCTGCTGCCTGTTCGTTTGGTTGTTGGTTCTCTTCGTTATCTGCCATGTTGGGTCCTATACGGTCACTTCTGATGATTTTTCTGGATTATAGCGCGTTTTAGCAGCTTTTACTTAGTTACAACAGGAAGCGACTGCCCCTTCCATTCGGCCATGCCGCCATTTAATTTGTAAACCGGATCGTGTCCGGCAGATTCAATTTTTTTAACCGAATCACCCGCCTGCTGGCCATGTTTACACACGACGACAATCGGCTTGCCCTTCTGCTTACTCAGTTCTGCAACGCGCTGTTCGAGCTTAGCCGCAGGAATATGCAGGGCATCGACAATATGCCCTTCGTCGAAATCTTTTTTATCACGTATGTCGACCACCAAGGCGTCGCTGCGGTTAATCAGCGTTATTGCCTGCGCGGGGCTCGCTCCCTTGCTGCCAGTGCGCTGGTGATACACCATAATGCCGATAAAAGCGGCGAGCCAACAGCCGACCAAAATGGGGTGGTTACTCAAAAACTCGATAAACTGCGCCATGCTGAATCCGATGTGTAGCGGCAAATAAGGGTGGGAAGTATACACGCCACAGCTGTCCATAAGAAGCGGGGTGGCGCATAGGCTTGTAGAGAAGCGCGCCAGTTTCAAGGATAATGGTTGCCTTTCTACAACAACCGGCAAGCAGGCTCCCGATGACAGCGAAAAAGACCGCACTTCTCCTCATTCTTGACGGCTGGGGGCATCGCGACGCTACCGACAGCAATGCAATTTTCGCAGCCAAAAGCCCAACTTGGGATGCACTTTGGCAAGATAAACCGCATACGCTGATCAGAACCTCTGGCCTTGCCGTGGGCCTACCCGAGGGGCAAATGGGTAATTCGGAGGTTGGTCATATGAACCTAGGCGCCGGCCGAGTCGTCTATCAGAATCTGACTCGCATCGACAAAGACATCGCTGATGGCTCGTTTGTCAGCAATCCCGTCCTAACCGAAGCCGTCGACACTAGTATACAAAAAGACTCGGCATTGCACGTGTTCGGCCTCCTTTCGCCAGGCGGCATTCACAGTCATGAGGACCAAATCGTTGCGATGCTCGAACTCGCTCTTACGCGCGGCGCTAAGCAAGTTTTCTTCCATGCCTTTTTAGATGGACGTGACACTCCTCCACGCAGCGCCCTCGCTCCTTTGTTGCGGGTAGAGACATTACTTGCGCAGAGCGGTTGCGGCCGGGTGGCCTCGATTTGCGGGCGTTTCTTCGCCATGGATCGCGATAACCGTTGGGACCGAGTCGAACCCGCCTATGATCTTCTCACCCGGGGTGAGGCCGAATTCACACTCTCCAATGTCGAAACTGCCCTCGCGGCGGCCTATGCTCGCGACGAAGACGATGAGTTTGTTAAGCCGACGATTGTTGGCGCTTCCGCCGCAACCGTGAATGATGACGACGTCGTCGTATTCATGAACTTCCGCTCGGACCGCGCCCGCGAACTCACTCGCGCCTTCATCGGCGCCGACTTCGACGGTTTCGAGCGCAAAAGCCTTCCTGCGCTTGCAAGCTTCGTGACGCTCACGCATTACGCAGACGACATAGTTGCACCGTGCGCTTATCCGCCCGAAACGCTCGTGAATGTGCTCGGCGAGACGCTCGCTGCACAGGGCAAGACACAGCTACGCATTGCCGAGACCGAAAAATACGCTCATGTGACGTTCTTCTTCAATGGCGGCCGCGAGGAGCCGTTTAGCAATGAAGACCGTGAGCTTATCCCTTCGCCAGATGTGAAGACCTACGACCTACAGCCCGAGATGTCTGCGTTTGAGGTAACCGATAAGTTGGTCGCTGCCATTCTTTCGCACAAATACGATGCGATTATCTGCAACTATGCAAATGGCGACATGGTTGGCCACACGGGCGACTTTAACGCCGCTGTTAAAGCCGTTGAGGCGCTCGACGCGTGTTTGAGCCGAATCGTTGCAGCAATCGAAGAAGCCAACGGCGAGCTTCTTATAACCGCCGACCACGGCAACGTAGAGCAGATGCTCGATGCCGAAACGCAGCAGCCACTCACCTCTCATACCAACGGGCCAGTGCCCCTTGTTTATGTAGGTGGCTCAGGAAAAGAATTTACCAGCGAAGGGAGTTTATGCGACCTCGCCCCCACCCTACTGTCGCTGCTCGACTTAACTATTCCAGCACAAATGACTGGGAAAGACTTGCTCAGCTGATGAGACTAGCCGCGTTTATCATTGCCTCTCTGCTGGCCTCTGCGCCCACACTAGGCGCAGAGCAGGCAGCGCAGACTCCTGAGCAAGCGAAACAGCAATTAGCGGCAGCACAAAGCGCAATCGACGAAGTACAAACCTGGCTCTTAAAAGCCAACGCACAACAGAGTAACGAAGAAAAGCGCCTGCAAAACGCGGTTGTCGCACTTGCAAATTCCGCTCGTGAACTCGAAGGCTTGGCAGAGCAGCGCCGAAGTCTCGAAGGAAAACTTGACGAACTGCAGCGTCTCATCTCAGGGCAAGAGTCTGCACTTGTCGCTCGCGAACAAGCACTCGGCGACGTAATGCGGGCGTTACACAAACAGGGCGACATGAGCCTCGCACGCGCCTTTCTCTCGGGCCAAGGGCCTACGAATGCAGCCCGGCAGCTCAATTATCTCAGTCGTATAACAGCCGCGCAGCGGGCAACGCTCACCTTGTATAAACAAGCGCTCGACGAGCTTATCCAGAGCCAGTTGCAAATAGAGTCACAAAGACAGGAGCTTGTCCGAGTTCAAGCGCGCTCTGCCGCGGCTCAGGAAAAACGCGTCGCCGAAACCCAAGAGAGAGAAGCAGCCCTCGCTGCTCTGACGACCTCAATAAAGACACAACGCGGCGAACTGGAACAACTCGAGATGGACAAAGCGGGCATACAGCAGCTTGTTGAGCAGCTCGAACTCGCCATGAGGAGGATTCCTGCGCCCGAAGCAGGCACCCGTTTTGCTTCGATGAAAGGCAAACTTAGCGCGCCGGTGAAGGCTTCTATCCATGCGCGTTTCGGCACGGACTCCAATGGGGTTAGCAGGCAAGGACTCACGTTTGACGCCAATAGCGGCGAGTCTGTGCTCGCAGTGCATTCGGGTAGAGTCGTCTTTGCAGACTGGCTTCGTGGCGCAGGCCTACTTGTTATAGTCGATCACGGTGATAGCTATATGACGCTTTACGGCAATAATGAATCTCTCGAAGTCACGGCTGGCGTATCGATTGAGGCAGGCGAGGTCGTGGCTAACGCGGGGAGAGGCGCCGGCGAAAACGCTGGACTGCATTTCGAAATTCGCAAAGGCGGGATTGCGCTCAATCCCGAAGCTTGGCTCTCTAAGTAGCGACTGAATTTGCCTATTTAGACGTAAACTGAAACTATAGAAAAATTCACGAACTCACTGCTTAGTGCCGTAACCAGGCACCGGGCACAAGTAGCCGAAACGCTTAGTGTGCAGGCTCAACTCGAGACGACAACCATGGAATCAGCGCTACGATGATAAATCATCACTTTTTTAGACCCGCCAATCGCCGCTCTCTGTTCTCTGCTGTGCGCTTTGTCAGCGCAGCCGTCGCAACATCACTTCTATTCTCCGGCCCCGCGACCGCGCAAGAAAACGAAGGCGCACTGCCTTTACCCCTCAACGAGGTGCGCATGTTTACTCAAGCGCTGGATCATATCCGCCGCGCCTATGTCGAAGAAGTCGACGACGAAACGCTACTCGAATACGCGATTCAAGGGATGCTTTCGGGACTCGACCCGCATTCGGCCTATATGGCGGGCAACGAGTTCGAGTCGCTTCAAGACACCACGACCGGACAGTTCGGCGGGCTTGGCGTCGAGGTGAGCCGGCGCGACGGCTACATACTCGTTGTTGCACCAATAGACGATTCACCAGCCGACCGAGCGGGCGTTTTAGCCGGTGACCTGATCATCGAAATCGACAGTAAGCCGATTCGCGATATGCAGCCCGACGAAGCGGCGAAGATGATGCGCGGCGAACCCGGATCACAAGTATCTATAACCATCGCGCGCGAAGGCGAAGAACCTTTTGACATTACCCTCACGCGGGAAATCATTGCGATTTCGAGCGTGCGCAGCCGCGCGTTAGAACCGGGGTATGCGTATCTGCGCGTTTCTCAATTTCGTGGCAATACAGGCGAGGAATTCGCCGAAGAGTTACAAGAACTGCTTACCGCCGATGAGGAGCTAAAAGGACTAGTCCTCGACCTTCGCAATAACCCCGGCGGTGTTCTCCAAGCGTCGGTCAGCATGGTCGATGCCTTCATCGATAGTGGCGATATCGTCTCGACAAAGGGCCGCCTCGAAGACTCACGCTCAAGCTACTCGGCCTCGTTGCAAACGATTGCGCCCGACATACCCCTCGTCGTGCTGATCAATAACGGCTCGGCTTCGGCGAGCGAAATTGTCGCCGGTGCGCTGCAAGACCATGGCCGCGCGCTCATTATGGGCACAGCCAGCTTTGGCAAGGGCTCGGTGCAGACCGTGCTCCCACTCGCCGCCGACAAAGCGATCAAACTAACAACCTCGCTCTACTACACGCCCAGCGGTCGTTCGATTCAAGCCCAAGGAATTATCCCCGACATCGAAGTCGAAGAAGCGTTTGTCACGCGGCGCTCGCGCAGCGTGACGCAGTACAAAGAGTCTGATCTTGCAGGTCACTTGAAAAACGGCAACGAGAAAGATACTCGATGACACTGATGCCTCGGCGGATGAAATAGACGGTGAAATAGACGGTGAAATAGACGCAGCAATCGATCGCGCTGCAGAACAAGAAAGCAAAGAGGGGCAGTCCGATCTCAGCGCTGCAGAACTCGCGCAGGTGTTGATTTCGGCGGAAGAAGTACTGGTTAACGACTATCCGCTAAACGAGGCGCTAAACGTACTCAAGGGTATTAACGCCTATAAACCGCTGGCAGCAAAGAGAGCTGCGCTAGGCTTGTAGGCGAGGCTAACGAAGCGACTAAAATTAACAAGCTTAACAAGACTGGCGAATCAGCGGGTCACAATTCTTCGGCACAACAGTTAGACCTTTCTGACTTCGATGCCACGCTGTGCCATATAGTCTTTAGCCTCGCCGATTGTATATTCCTGAAAATGGAAAATACTCGCGGCGAGCACTGCATCGGCCTCGCCCTCGAGCACACCTTCGGCTAGGTGCTCGAGAGTGCCAACGCCGCCCGACGCAATAATCGGCACCTGCACTGCTCGGCTTACTGCACGATTTAATTCCAAGTCGAAGCCGCTTTTAGTGCCGTCTTTATCCATGCTTGTCAGCAATATTTCACCTGCGCCAAACTCGACCATCTTGCGCGCCCAATCGATCGCATCGAATCCAGTCAGATTTCGGCCTCCGTGAGTAAATATCTCCCAGCGCGGCTCCTCGCCATCGCCAGACACACGCTTCGCATCGATAGCCACAACGATACACTGCGAACCGAAACGCGCCGCTGCTGCGCGCACAAACTCAGGATTAGTTACCGCCGCGGTATTGATGCCAACCTTGTCGGCTCCGGCATTAAGCATCGCGCGAATGTCCTCGAGCGTGCGAATTCCGCCGCCCACTGTCAGCGGAATGAACACCTGACTGGCGATCGCCTCGACGGTATGGACAGTCGTCTCGCGGCCTTCATGACTTGCAGTGATGTCGAGAAAAGTAATCTCATCGGCGCCTGCATCGCAGTAGCGTTTAGCGACTTCGACCGGATCCCCGGCGTCTCGGATATCAAGAAACTGGACGCCTTTAACGACGCGGCCGTTTTCACAATCTAGGCAAGGGATGATGCGTTTAGCGAGACCCACATTTATTCCTCATTTATTGATTCGAACCACTGACGACTATGCTTTCAACTAATCCTGAGCTGGCCGACTGCACCTGCTGCAACGATCTACACTCCGAGGCGTCAACCGGAAGTGTCGATGCGAGAGCAGAAACTCTGCTCTTTACGTGAGATCGGGATAGCCGTCGGCAAGCTGTTGGGCGAGTGCGAGATCGATAGTGCCTTCGTAAATAGCACGACCGGTAATCACACCCATGATACCTGCGCCGGTCTCGGTATCTGCAGCCTCACGAATCGCAGCGACATCGGCAAGCTTGCTCAATCCACCAGACGCGATAATGGGAATGGCCGAGTCTTGCGCGAGTTCTTGGGTCGCCTCGATATTCACGCCTTTCATCATGCCGTCGCGCGCGATGTCGGTGTACACGATAGCTTCGACACCATAATCGGCAAATTTCGACACTAGATCTGTCGCCAACACTTCGGAGACATCGGCCCAGCCGTCGGTTGCAACCATGCCGTCTATTGCGTCGATGCCGACAATAATTTTACCCGGAAATTTTAAACAAGCGGCGCGCACGAAGTCGGGGTCTTTAACGGCCGCAGTGCCAATAATTACATAACTTACGCCTGCGTCCAGATAGAACTGAATGCTCTCGAGGTTGCGAATACCGCCGCCAATCTGAATCGGCAAGTCGGGGTAGCGAGCTGCGATAGCTTGCACAATCTCGGCGTTGACCGGCGTCCCTGCAAACGCGCCATTGAGGTCGACTATATGAAGCCGGCGCGCGCCTTTCGCCGCCCAAATACCTGCCATGCTCACAGGGTCGTCTGAAAATACTGTAGAGTCTTCCATACGCCCTTGCTTGAGTCGCACGCATTGGCCGTCTTTAAGATCTATTGCGGGTATCACTAACATTGTTTTTTTCCGAGGCGGCGCGTTAGAAGGCGCAGCAGTATTAAATCGATTAGTTTTAAATTAAGAAAACTTTGTAGCTACGCCTGCCCGTCCCATTGCAAAAAATTTCGCAGCAGTGACAAGCCAGCTTCTTGGCTTTTTT
>LICD01000110.1 GCA_001438145.1 OM182 bacterium BACL3 MAG-120619-bin3
AGCGCGGGTAACAGCGATTAGCTCCACGCTCGATGTGCTACTGCAGGCAAGAATGCATTGTTCTGTCCGCGAACTCATGGAATGCGCCTGGCAACTGCTTGGGGGCGACGCGCTTATAGCTAACAACGTTGAGGAGAGATCCGTAGCGTATTTCTTCACACAGTGCGATCAACATGAAAACTGCTATGGGATAGATGATGTCGAGGCGTTTGCAGAAACGATTGAGCAGAGTTTTATACCCAGCGAAATAAATGAAGCTGAGAGTCAGGAAAGTGGCACAGTTCATCTCATGACGATTCACAAATCGAAAGGACTACAATACGATCACGTCATTATCCCGCAGCTCAATGGAAAAAGCCGCTCTAACGACAAAGATCTCGTCATCCTGCACAACCGACTAAACCGAAGAGGAGTCGCAAGGCTTTTCATTGCTGCGTTACCTGACCCTGGAAACGAAACCGGCGGCAACAAACAACCCGACGACACACTGTATGAATTCGTCAAAGGCGAGCATAAGCAGAAAGATCTCTACGAAGAAACTCGTCTGATCTATATTGCGATGACACGCGCAAAGCATAGCGTAAGCCTCTATGCCACGCTGCCCGAAAACACAGACAAAGAAGGTAATGCGAAAGCCCTAGCACCCGCAAACAACTGCCTTCTGGCACGCATATGGGAGCCGCTATTAGGTCTTAGCGATTTTTCGCCCGCGCAAATAGCGATCGGCGCTCCAACCAAAAACACGCCAGTCGAATCCGCTGATGACTTCCCTGCGATCACACCGATTAAGCGGTTTCGCACTGTATGCCGCGTATCCGAAGATCAGATGCGAATCATTACAGAGCAACTGGCACCCACACTTGCCGAAGAAAAAGCAAATGAAGATACTCAAGACAAAGAGCGCCAACTGTCGAAACTGCTAGGGACTCTTAGCCACGCTTTTCTCGAAGCATTCTGTCTCAGCGCCTTCGATCCCGAGGTAACCCTCCATGCTTTAGCGCCCCGCTGGCGGCGCAAACTGATCAGACTCGGTGTCGACGAAGCGCAGGCAGAGGCTCGAATAGTGGAAACGCAGCGGGAACTTTTGCGCTGTCTCAATGGCGCGAATAGGTGGGTTTTTGATAGCGTCGGCGTACAAGCTGAATGCGAACTCAAGCTCGCTACGAGTGAGCGCCAAGGCGATGAGGAGTATCATAAACACCGAGTTGTCGACCGCACCTTAGTCGTCAATGAAGAACGCTGGATTATCGACTTCAAGACCTCTCACAAACATGAGGCGCAAACTGAAGAAGAATTTATTGCCTCACAGAAAGAAGAATATCGGCCACAGTTGGAGAGCTATGGCGAATTATTTAGAGGGTTCGAAGACACGCCACAGCGTCTTGCGCTACTGCTAACCTCGATCGATGCGCTCGTTGAGCTGTGATCAATCCTTATTCTAATTCGGCGTCAGGAACAGCGAAAATGCCCGGCGCGTTTCGAAGATAACCTTTGTAGTCGAGCCCGAAACCGAATACAAACCTGTCTTCTATCTGCAGACCAATGCACTCTGCGCGCGCGCCATGGATTCGGCGCTCGTGCAGTTTTTCGACAAGCACGGCACCGTAAGCCTTTGTAGCGCCTTGCTCGAGAGCATAATCGCAAACTGCTTTAAGCGTATTGCCTTCATCGAGTATGTCGTCCACTACAATAACAGGCCTGCCCGCTAACCGCTCTCGAGGATAGCTTAACCAATTGAGCTCCCCTCCCCTCACTTCATCTCGATAACGGGTAGCGTGCAGATAGTCAATCTGCAATGGAAAATCTAAAAGCGGCGCCAAGCGCCCCGTGAGTATCAGCCCGCCATTCATAACACAGAGTAGCAAAGGATCGCTGCCTGCAAGATCGCGCGTAATCTTCTCTGCCATGCGCACAATCGCAGCATCGCAAGCTTTGTCATCAAACAGACACGTTGCCGTTTGGCGTATGCGCTCAATATCCAAAGTGTCGGCATGTAGCGCGTTCAAAATCATGACTGGGCGGCCTGAACTAATTGAATCTTATCTAAGCCATCGATAGTGCGAGTCGGGAATGCAAAATCGGCGTCGTGTTTATGAACAATGTCGATAATTTTCAACATGACATCCTGTTTGATCTCATGGAACTCAATCCAGTTCGTTGTCTTCGTAAACGTGTAGATAAAGAAATCGAGCGAGGATGCTGAATATGACACGAAGTTGACGATCAATGTATGAGACGCATCTATCGCTTCGTGCGATTGCAGCATTGCTTTCACTTCATTAACAATCACGCCCATTTTCGACGCGTCGCTATAGCGAATGCCAATTGTCTCTTTGATACGACGATTGGTCATACGCGAGGGGTTCTCGAGCGCCAGTTTATTAAACAATGAATTGGGAATATACAATGGCCGTTTATCGAAGGTTCTTACCACGGTAAGTCGCCAGCCTATTGTTTCAACCGTGCCCTCGATCTCTCTATCGGGCGAGCGTATCCAGTCGCCAATCGCAAAAGGCCTATCAAGGTAAATCATCAGACCGCCAAAAAAATTGGCCAGCAGGTCTTGTGCAGCAAAACCAACGGCAATACCACCAACTCCACCGAATGCCAACAGTGCCGTAATTTGTATTCCGAGCGTGGGTAGTAACACCAAGATCGCCGAGATTACGACAGACAATCGCAGCAGCTTTGCCAATGCAATTAGCGTCGTTGGGTCTAATGAGGTTTGAGTTGGGTTTTCACCAGCAAGAATCTTGCGCCGGATTCTTTCTTCGGCCAGAGAAATGAAGCGCACCAAAAACCAAGCCATGAGTATGACCAGCGCAACCTGCCGAGCCAGATTAATGTTTTCCACGGAGAATAAAGAATTGTCGATATAGCCGTCGCTCACGCCGATTGCAGCTAGCAGGCCAAACACTAAAATTAGCGAACTCAGTGGTCGCTTAGCCGCCTCGAGTAACGCATCGTCCCAAACATTAGCGGTTTTTTCGAAATGCCTTGCAAGAACCACTAACGCACGCATCGCTATTAATCTAAATAGCAGTGTTAGCGTGACAATAAGGAATAGCTCTGCACCCCAGTCTAATTCACGGAGCGTCTCTACTGAAAAATAATCTTGCATCGGTCTACCTTTTCGAAGAATTTAGCCTAACTAACCGGCAATGATTTTATTATTTGAATCGCTCGAGACCATCGCGACGAATCAGCAAAGTGATAGTTAACTATCTCCTCGTTACGGGCCATTTCCGCAAGACGTCGGTCAGAGGCTTCGTTCCTTTGCTCGGGATTGTTCTCGAGATAATCGGCAACTCGTCGAGCAGCCTCGCTGTCGTTGCAGACCAGTACCATATCGCAGCCCGCTGCGAGCGCTAGCTGCGCTCTGACCTCAACGCTGCCCACGCCATGTGCCGCATCCATCGTCAAATCGTCGCTAAAAATCACACCATTAAAGGCCAATTGATCACGAAGAATGTCCTGCAACCAAAAGGGAGAGAAGCCTGCACACTGGGCGTCTACTTGCGGGTAAATCACATGGGCAGGCATTATGCCACCTAGCGAGGTTGCCAGCGCCTTAAACGGCACAAGATCATGTGCTTCGATTTGTTCAAAAGCACGCGGGTCGACAGGCAGTTCAACGTGGGAATCTGCGTCGACTGTCCCGTGGCCCGGGAAATGCTTTCCAGTCGCCGCCATTCCCGCGGAGCGCATGCCCTCTACATACCTTAGTGCAAGCGCGCTTAGTTGTTCGGGGTCTGAGGAAAATGCCCTATCTGCAATAACGCGACTCGTTTCACTAAAGACATCGAGAACCGGCGCAAAGCTGAAGTCCACTCCGATAGCCACAAGCTCGGCGGCCATCGCCCATCCGCACTCTTCGGCTGCCTCAAGGCCTGCCGCTTCGTCCTGACAGAACAGCATGCCGAGGCGCGCCAAAGCAGGGAGCGAAAGAAAACCTTCGCGAAATCGCTGCACCCGCCCGCCTTCTTGGTCCACAGCAATCAACAAGGACGGATTGATTTCCCGCACAGCACGGATCAGCGCAGTAACTTGGCTCTTGGTTTGGTAATTACGCGAAAATAGGATGAGACCGCCAACACTGCTGCGCTTTAGCAGATTTTCATCCGCAGCACTTAACTGTGCCCCCTCAATACTTACCATCAACGCTCCCCTCGGTGGGGGCTTGCGCGATGCACTTAACGAGTCTTTAACGTTAATGTTCTTACACTCCAAATATCTACTATGCCGGGATTATCCCATAGCGTTGCATCGAGTTGAACGTAAAGCCATGGCTGAATTAATTGCTTGCAACACACTCTTTACTGTATATAATCACAGCTGTTGATAAACACAGGAGAAACCCATGTTAAAGCTTACCCTCCGCCAGCAGCAGATACTTAATTACATAAAAGACTATCTCTCTGAAACAGGCTACCCGCCGACTCGGTCCGAGATAGCCCAAAAAATGGGCTTTCGCTCTCCCAATGCGGCCGAGGATCATTTGCGCGCATTAGCAAGAAAAGGGGCCATCGAAATCCAACCCGGTGCTTCTAGGGGCTTACGATTACCAATCAATGAGCAACTAGGCCTCCCAATCATCGGGCAAGTTGCCGCAGGCAGCCCGATTCTCGCTCAGGAATCTATTTCCGAATACTGCGACATTCCACCGACGTTGTTCACCCCACATGCCGACTATCTCCTTACGGTTAAGGGTATGAGTATGATCAACGTAGGTATATTCGAAGACGACCTGCTCGCTGTCCATAAAACCGACAGGGCCAACGATGGAGACATTATCGTCGCGAGAATAGACGAGGAAGTAACGGTCAAACGCCTCAAAAAAGGAAAGACGCCATATACTCTCAGCCTAATTGCCGAGAATCCAGATTTCGCGCCAATTGAGGTGGATGTAAGACTCAATGAGTTCGCAATCGAGGGTATAAGCGTCGGCGTGATACGACGCCACTAGGGGCACAGGCCACAGAAACTAAAAACGCCCGCCGCCGAACCCGGCTGCGGGCGTTTTCAGACTGATCAATCTGGTTTCGCGAATTGCTCAGTGGCTTCTAACGCCGAATGAGCCACCAGTTAGTCTGTTCATTTTAGCGCTTGCTTTACGCCTTCTTTACGCCTTCTTTACCGCTTTTTTTGCGACCTTCTTCACAGCCTTTTTGGCGACTTTTTTTACGGCTTTCTTCACTGCCTTTTTGACTGCTTTCTTCGGGCCAGCCTCGCCGCTGCCCTCTTCCTTCCAGGCACCACCGGTATAGAAGGCTTTCCAACCCGACGCCTTCTTGTCTATTTCGCTCTGAACATAAATTTCAGCAGTCTTACGGCTATAGCGAACGATGCTCGGATTACCCACATCGTCTGCTGCTGGTGCGTCCATCAGATACGCGTACTTTGGGTCTATCTCAGACGCATGGGGTAGCAGCTCCGCCACAAGTGGTGCTCTTGTCTCACGGTTCCGCGGGAATTGACTCGCAGCGAGGAATAATCCCGCCGCGCCATCGCGCAAAATATAATGATCGTCCACTGTTTCGCACTGCAACTCAGGCATCGGTACCGGATCCATTTTAGGCGGCGCCGCTTGACCGTTACGCAAGAGCTTGCGAGTGTTCTTACAGGACTCATTACTACAGCCAAAATACTTGCCGAACCGACCAGTTTTCAGCTGCATATCCTTCGAACATTTATCGCACTCGATGATAGGGCCATCGTAACCGCGAATCTTAAATTCGCCGCTCTCGACCTCGAATCCGCTGCAATCGGGATTATTGCCGCAGACATGCAATTTGCGCCCTTCGTCGAGGAGATAACTATCCATAGCGGTGTTACACAGTCCACAGCGGTGCTTTTTGCGCAGTAGGACGTTTTCAGCAGCCTCAGCCTCCTCCGCGGTATCGGTGCGAATCGCATCCTCACCAGGGGTCAGGTTAATCGTTTGTTTACATCGCTCCTTAGGAGGCAACGCATAACCGGAACAGCCAAGAAAGACGCCGGTCGAGGCGGTACGAATCTGCATATTGCGCCCGCAATTTGGGCATTCGATATCGGTTTCGGTCGGGTCGTTCGTTCGCATCCCGCCGTCGGCAGTTTCAGCGAGCGCTAATTCAATGGTGAAGCGCTCATAGAATTCGTTAAGCAGCACTTTCCAGTTCTTTTCGCCCGAGGCGACCGCATCGAGAGACTCTTCCATCTTCGCGGTAAAGTCGTAATCCATCAGATCAGCAAAACTTTCGATCAACCTTTCGGCAACAATATCGCCCATTTTGAGCGCATAGAATCGCTTGTTCTCCACGCGTGCGTAGCCGCGGTCCTGGATTGTCGAAATAATCGCTGCGTAAGTCGATGGCCGGCCAATCGCCTTTTTCTCGAGTTCTTTAACGAGGCTCGCTTCGGTAAATCTCGGCGGCGGCTTGGTAAAATTTTGCTGTGGCATGAGCTCATTAAGCGCGAGCTTATCGCCTTCTGTCACCGACGGCAGTACTACATCCTCATCTTTCGAAGGCATCGCCCGTAAGTATCCATCGAACTGCATAATCCGACCTTTAACTCGCAATTCGAAATCGGCCGCTCCGATGCTAATGCTCGAACTTAGGTACCGAGCTGGCGGCATTTGACAGGCAACGAAATATTGCCAGATCAGTGTATAAAGCCGTACCGCATCGGGCTCCATCTGATTGAGGAGCGTTTCGGTCATGCGCACATCGGTCGGTCGAATGGCTTCGTGGGCCTCTTGAGCGCCCTCTTTCGAGCTATAAAAGAGCGGCTTTTCGGGCAGATACTCAGGGCCAAACTTTTTCCCAATGTAATCTCTACACATCGCGATAGCATCGCCACTTAGATGTGTCGAGTCGGTACGCATATAAGTTATGTAGCCGGCCTCATAAAGGCGCTGCGCCATCATCATTGTCTTTTTAACGCCAAAACCAAGCCGCGTGCTCGCTGCCTGCTGAAGTGTAGACGTAATGAGAGGCGCTTTTGGCTTCGATGACGTCGGCTTGTCGTCTCGCTTAAGCACAGTAAAGTCGCTCGCCTGCAATATTTCTAGCGCCGAATCCGTTTCCTGTTTGCTGGTTGGGCGAAAGTTTGCACCCGCCTGCTTAACCACTTGGCAACGAAGCGCTTCGGCCTTACCTGTTTCTAATGCAGCGAACACTTCCCAAAATTCGTCAGGAATAAACGCCCTAATCTCGCGCTCTCGCTCGACAACTAAGCGAACGGCTACTGATTGCACACGCCCCGCGGATAGG
>LICD01000111.1 GCA_001438145.1 OM182 bacterium BACL3 MAG-120619-bin3
TTCAACTGAGGCCGAGGCGGGTGCAACCGCTCGGCCTCGCTCATTTCTGATAGTGTAAGGATGGCAATGCAAACTCAAGCTGCCGCGAAGCTAGACCTAGCTCCGACCCAAAACGACGCCGTAACACCACTCAGCACGCTGCAAAACCGAGGCGAATTTATCGATCGCCATATCGGTCCTAACACAGCGCAGATCGAGGCGATGCTGCAGGCGCTCGGTATTGATTCACTCGAGAGCCTGGTTGATCAGACCGTGCCTACCGCCATTGCCCTGCAACACCCTATGGCACTCGACGGCGCAATGACCGAGCCTGAGGCGTTAGCGGCGCTGCGCAGCCTTGCGGACAAAAATGAGCTTCGTAAATCCTTTATCGGCCTCGGCTACTACGACACGCATACGCCTAACGTCATCTTGCGCAATGTGCTCGAGAATCCAAGCTGGTATACGGCCTATACGCCCTATCAGCCCGAGATTTCTCAAGGCAGGCTCGAGAGCCTGCTCAACTACCAGCAAATGGTTCTCGATCTTACCGGCATGGATCTGGCTAATGCCTCGCTGTTAGACGAAGCAACCGCCGCTGCCGAGGCGATGGCGCTTGCCAAGCGCGTCAGCAAAAACCGGAAGGCCAACGCGTTCTTCGTCGACAGCCAATGTTACCCGCAGACAATCGACGTTATTCAAACTCGCGCCGAGTGTTTCGAATTCGAGCTGATTATTGGCAACCCCGAAGACATCGGCGGCAGCATCGACGCGGCGTCTCTGTTTGGCGGCATTTTCCAATACCCCGCCATGAACGGCGAGCTGCGAGACCTGAGTGATTTCATCAGCGTCCTGCATCAGCACGACGCGATTGCCATCACCGCAGCAGATATTATGAGCCTTGCGCTGCTCAAGCCACCGGGTGAAATGGGCGCCGATGTCGTGATTGGCACGACTCAGCGTTTCGGCGTACCCATGGGCTATGGCGGCCCTCACGCCGCCTATTTCGCCACCAAAGACGACTACAAGCGCGCGGTTCCCGGACGCATTATCGGCGTCTCTGTCGACAAACGCGGTCGTCAGGCGTTCCGCATGGCGCTGCAGACTCGCGAGCAGCATATCCGCCGCGAGAAGGCCAACAGCAACATCTGCACAGCGCAGGTTTTACTCGCCAATATCTCAGCGATGTTTGCGATGTATCATGGCCCCGAAGGCATTCGAAATATTGCGCAGCGCATCAATCGCCTCACACAGATTCTTGCACAGGGCTTAAAATCGGAAAGAATGGAGATAGTTAACACTCACTTCTTCGATACTATTACCTTCAAAGTCGATGCAGCACAGGCCAGCGCTATTACTGCACGCGCCGATGCGGCAGCGGTCAATTTACGCTGCGATCGTCTCGCCAGCGCAGGCGAGCTCGGCATAAGCCTCGACGAATGCACCACGCCCGAAGACGTCGCGACGCTCTGGCAGGTGCTGTTTGGTGACATGGCAGGCGAGCTCTCGGTCGAGGCAATCGACGCGGCGATAGTAGCCGGCAAACTTGGCCCTGTGATTCCTGCTGAGCTTCAGCGCACCAGCGCGTATTTGACACACCCCAATTTCAATAATTATCACAGCGAAACCGACATGATGCGCTACTTAAAGCGCCTCGAAGACAAAGACATCTCGCTCACGCATTCGATGATTCCGCTCGGCTCGTGCACCATGAAGCTCAATGCCGCCGCCGAAATGATGCCGATCAGCTGGCCCGAATTCTCGAAGCCGCATCCGTTTACCCCTGTCGAACAGATGACCGGCTACCTAGAGATGATCACCCAGCTCGAGACAATGCTCGAAGCGGTCACCGGTTTCGATGCAGTGAGCATGCAGCCAAATTCCGGTGCGCAGGGCGAATACGCCGGCCTCCTCGCGATTCGCAAATATCACCTGAGCCGCGGCGACACGCAGCGCAATATCTGCCTCATTCCTACGTCGGCGCATGGGACTAATCCCGCCAGCGCGCAGATGATCGGCATGAAGGTTGTGCTGGTGGCCTGCGACGACGACGGCAATATCGATATTGCCGACCTGCAGACAAAGGCCGAAGCGAATAGCGACAACCTCGCCGCGCTCATGATCACCTACCCTTCGACACATGGCGTGTACGAAGAGGGGGTGAAGCAGGCGTGTCAAATTGTTCACGACAACGGCGGCCAAGTTTATATGGACGGCGCGAATCTCAACGCGCAGGTTGGCGTTGCCAAACCCGCCGAAATCGGCGCGGACGTGTCGCATATGAACCTACACAAAACCTTCTGCATTCCGCATGGCGGCGGCGGCCCAGGCATGGGCCCTATCGGCATCAAGGCCCATTTAGCGCCGCATGTGTCTAATCACTCGTTGATCAAACTCAACGGCCCCGACGCAAGCAACGGCGCAGTCTCGGCTGCGCCGTGGGGCAGCGCGAGCATCCTGCCTATTTCATGGATGTATATCGCCATGATGGGCGCCGAAGGCTTGGTCAAGGCTACGCAGGTAGCGATTCTTGGCGCCAACTACATCGCGCAGCGGCTCGAGGGTCATTACCCCGTGCTCTACACCGGTCGTAACGGCCGCGTTGCACACGAATGCATTATCGATCTGCGTCCGCTCAAGGCGGCGTCGGGCATCAGCGAAGAAGACGTTGCCAAACGCCTAATGGATTTTGGCTTCCACGCCCCTACTATGTCGTTTCCGGTTGCAGGCACGCTGATGATCGAGCCTACAGAAAGCGAATCGAAGGCTGAGCTCGACCGCTTTGTCGACGCGATGATCGAAATCCGCCGCGAGATCGCGCAGGTTGAATCGGGTGAACTCGATGCCGAAGACAATCCGCTCAAGAATGCGCCGCACACGCTTGCCGACATTATGGACGACGAATGGACTCGCGGTTACAGCAAACGTCAGGGTGCCTACCCCGGTGTCGCCGGCGAGCATGCGCCTAATAAGTATTGGCCGAGCGTGAATCGCATCGACAATGTGTATGGCGACCGTAATCTGTTCTGCTCGTGCCCTAGCCTCGAAAATTATGAATAAGACTGCCCCCGCTCAAACGCCTCAGTAATGGCGGGGTTCAGATTGCGCTCTTCGATGTTGCTCCTCTCATGCAGAGCGACGTCGAGGTAGCGTTCACATAATGGGTCGAGGGGTTGCGCTACAAAGCTGCGATACCGAGCGAGAGAGCCCAATTCATCGGACCCTAATGATTCGAGGCAGCCGTGCCTGACGAGCCCGCTACCTGCTTGGCCAAAGGCGTTCGAGGGGTAACTCGACCATTCGATATCGCCCAATAACTCACTCTCACCAACCTTAAGTGGCCTTTGCTCAATATACCGATAGCACTCGCGAACAACCCTCTCTCCCTCCACTCGACACAAGGCTGAATAAAAGCGAAGACGGCGACTGCTCCGGCGAAAGCGCTGATTAAAATAAATAAGGTAGGCGTCTTGAACCTGACCTATCAAACTTGCGAGCGGCCAATGAGAGGAGATACTGACTAAAAGCCACGCATGGTCAGCAAGCAACGCGTAAGCATGCAGTTGGCTTGAGTGACGTTTTATCGACTCGAAAAGACGGTTTCGAAAATAGGCACGGCACGCATCATCAAAAAGCTGGATGCCGCAGCTCGCGCTATCGACCTCAACGAAATAGGTCAATGCTCGCATCCCGCACAACATAGATGCTGGCGGTAGTCGCGGCGCTCGACATAATCTCTCGTCTTCTCGCCGCTCAGCAGTAAGTTCCAGCGCAAGCGTCCCGTTTGAGCTAGCTATCGAATCTCGATCAAAGTCTACAGTCACCACATGAGCTCCCTAAGCACACCGACAGAAAGGTCATGCGCTATTCGAGTATAGGAAGCGATTTGCAGGAGCGCGAATTAGTCGCGAAGGTTAGTGTGCTAAAGAATGTACTTGATAGACTCAATAGGAGACTCAGCTCACACTCTAGGCGGTAAACCATGAATCAGCGTAAGGCATTTAATTGTCGTTCCAGCGCGCCGATGTGACGACAAGGTTTGATATTCAGGATCATCAAACCAGGCTTGAGCGACATTTGCAGATGGAAATTTAAAAAGAATTAGCCTCCCCTCAGGTGGCGTAGTTCCCTCAAAAGTATGAGGCTGATCATCAAAGGTGAGAAACTCTCCACCAAAGCGCTTGAGTATAGGAAAAAAACCTTTCTCGTATTTCCGATACTCGTCGACATCGTTAATGACTAAATTGGCAAGCATATAAGCAGGAGCATCTGACATAGACTGTCTCTCTCTTAGATCATATTAAAGTAGGTCTACCGCGCTTTGTCATTTTATCAGCGAGAAAGGAGCGGCAGCGTCAGACTAGCAGTATACTTAGTACTATCAAACTGCCGCATTACTCTTGCCAACAACTCTTAGGATGGATTTTCTGTGACATACGAATCTGCGACCGCCCGCGCCGAAACTCAGGCCGAAACCTATGCAAGCCATGTCGCGACACTAACCAAAAAGTACGAGCAAATACTTGCAGCGGGCCAGAGCGTCTTGATTCACAGCGGCAGCGAACAACATTATTTTGGCGACGACCGCGGTATCGTGTTCCAAGCTTTCGGTCATTTCGCCCACTGGCTGCCGGTGAATCGCCCAGACCATTTTGTGCTCGTGAAAGCGGGCGACAAGCCGCGTTATTTTCAGGTCGTTCCGCAGGATTTTTGGTATGACCAGAGCCTGCAGATCGACACAGACCTCGAGCCGGCAATCCACGAGGCGTTCGATGTGGTTCGGCTGTCGAGCATCGACGGCATCGCAAAGCAGACCGACCTTACGGCCTGCGACTACCTCGGTCCAGACCCCGCGTGGGCGGCAGCACAGGGCATTGCGCAGGCAAAAATCAACGCGCCCGCCTTGCTGGCCCCGCTAGATTTTGCCCGCGCGGTAAAAACCGAATACGAGATAGACCAGCTGCGCCTTGCCAATCAGCAAGGATTGGTCGGGCATGCGGCCGCGGCTGAATGTTTTCTCGGCGGCGGTAGCGAATTTGAAATTCACAATGCGTTCTTGCAAGCCTGCAGCCTGCTCGAATACGAAACGCCGTACACCAATATTGTCGGACTCGACACCAATGCCGCCGTGCTGCATTATCAGCACAAATCCCGTGCGCGCGTGCCGAATGCACAGCTGTTATTGATCGACGCCGGCAGCCGCGTCAATGGCTATGGGTCGGATATCACGCGCACGACGCCGTCTCAGCATTGCCACCCTGTTATGGACTCACTCATCACAGGCATGGTGGCTCTTGAACTCGAGATCGTCGCAAGCGTTAAACCCGGTGTCGCTTACCCTTCACTCCATGATCAGGCAATTGCCGGCGTCGCGAGCCTGTTAGTCGAACATGGCATCGCGAAAGTCGCTAAAAGTGAACTCATCGAACGCCGTCTCGCGCATGCCTTTATGCCGCACGGTGTTGGGCATCTTTTGGGAATTCAGGTGCACGACGTTGGGGGTCATCAGCGTAATGCGAGCGGCGGGCGTGTCGAGCCGCCGGCGCATTCGCCTGCACTGCGCACAACGCGCATGCTGTCCGAGGATATGGTGTTTACCGTTGAGCCGGGTCTCTATTTCATTCCCATGCTGCTTGATCCGCTGCGCACGGGTGACGCGCGCGAGGCCTTACACTGGCCCTTAATAGACGAGCTGATTCCTAGCGGCGGTATCCGTATCGAAGACAATATTCGGGTAACAGCGACAGGCGCTGAAAATCTCACGCGTCGCTAGAAGGCGCAGCCAGAAGCGGCTCTAACAGGCTTAACAGGGCAGGCAGAGAATCCTGATTGTCTTCGACCAAGGCTTTGCCGCGGCGGCCCATCTCGGCTTGGCGCGCCCAATCGGGAATCAGATCGATGAGAAAGTCGGCAAGCTCTTTCTCGTTGGCTACGGTGCGCAGCGCAGACTCGGCTTCGAGCTGGCGGCAGATTGTTGCGAAATTAAACTGCGACGGTCCCGTCACCACCGGAATGCCAAATGCAGCTGGCTCGAGCACATTTTGGCAGCCGGTATTCACCAGGCTACCGCCCACAAACGCGATGCTCGCGAGCCGGTAATAGCTCATCATCTCGCCCATCGAGTCGCCAAGATACACCTGCATCTCCTCTGTGAGCAGGTCATTTTTACTGCGCCTGCCGAGCCTAAGCCCCATCCGTCCGACGAGTGTCGCAACGGCATCGAAACGCTCGGGATGGCGCGGCACCAGAAGCAGCACGGTGTTGGGATGGCTTTCGAGCACACGTTTAAAGGCAGTTAAGACTTTCTCTTCTTCGCCATCGCGGGTACTCGACGCGATGATGACTACACGGTTTGAGTCGTCGATGGCGTCGAACACGCCAGCCGGTAACTGTGCGCTCTTATCCACATCGACAATAAATTTAAGGCTGCCGGTTACTCGCACATCGTCTGCGTTAGCGCCTGCACAAATTAACCGCTCGGCGTCGTCTTGCGACTGCGCCGCAACAAGCTCTAGCTGCTGCAGCATGGGCCGAGTGAGTGCGCCGAAGCGCTTATAGCCGCGCGCCGATCGAGCGGACAGTCGCGCATTGGCGAGAACAACGGGCACCTCAGCTTTACTGCAGTAATGAATAAGGTTTGGCCAAAGCTCTGTTTCCATGAGAATAAGCAGCGCTGGATCGAATTTCTTCACAAACCGTTTCATCGCCCCTGCCGTATCGTAGGGCAGATACGCATGCAAGACCGTGTCACCGAAAAGCGACTCGACGCGCGCGGAGCCGGTCGGCGTCATGCAGGTGATGAGAATTTGGTGATCGGGGTAGTCGTGGCGAAGCTCTCGCACTAAAGGCGCGGCGGCGACTGTTTCGCCAACCGAGACGGCATGAATCCAAAGTAGCGGTTGAGATAAATCGCGCTCGGCAGGCCGCCACTGCAGCGCAAAGCGCTCGGCTATTC
>LICD01000112.1 GCA_001438145.1 OM182 bacterium BACL3 MAG-120619-bin3
AGATAGTGCGCGCTGTCGGCGGGCAGCGATAACTGTGCGCCTGTGACTAAGGTGTCGGTAATGTGTAAGCGCGAGACTCTCATGTCGCTAGTCTTCGAGTAAGTTTTGCCATAAGCGCGTGACGCTGTCGGCTTGGTTCATCGAATAAAAATGCAGCCCTGGTGCGCCGCCAGCAAGCAATTGCTCGCAAAGGTCGGTAACAACGTCGAGGCCAAATTCTCGCAGCGCATGATCATCATGCTCTAAAAACTCTAACCGCTTAGTCAGCCAGCGCGGAATTTCGGCGCCACAGGCCGCGCTGAAACGGGCGAGGTTCGCGTAGTTTGTGATCGGCATAATGCCCGGCACGATGGGAATGTTAATTCCTGCGCGCGCACAGTCGTCGACAAAGCCAAAGTAGGCGTCGGCATTGTAAAAATATTGGGTGATCGCTGAGTTCGCGCCAGCATCAACCTTAGCTTTAAAAAACTCGAGGTCACTTTCGACCGAGCGCGACTGAGGATGCACCTCGGGATAGCACGCTACGTCGATGGTAAAATGATCGCCAGTTTCTTTGCGTACAAACTCCACGAGTTCGTTAGCATAGCGATAAAGCGAGGCCGAGCCCATGCCCGAGGGCGCGTCGCCGCGCAGGCAAACGAGCCGATCGATTCCAGCCTCTTTGTACTCATGCAGGAGTTTTAGAATATCGCCTTCGTCGCTACCGCCAAATGACAGATGAGGTGCAACGCGCGATCCTGCCTCGCGGAAACGAGTGACCGCACGCTTCGTCCCGTCTCGTGTCGAACCGCCGGCGCCGTAAGTGACCGAGAAAAATTCGGGACCTAGCTTGCTCAGTTCGGCATGAACGATATCCAGCTTTTCTTCGCCTGCCGGTGTACGCGGCGGAAAAAACTCGATACTAAAGTGACTAGTGTCTGTGCTCATAATGAATCCATTCTAACGAGAAGGCGCCGAATCCGGCGCCTTCTTCTTTGCTTTCGCAAGCTTACTTCTAAATAAACTTAGTACTTATAGCTTTCTGGCTTATAAGGACCAGCCACTTTGACGTTAATGTATTTCGCCTGATCATCAGTGAGTTTGGTCATTACACCACCAAAGCCTTTAACCATCAGCGCAGCAACTTCTTCGTCGAGCTCTTTTGGTAAGACGGTAACGGTAATGTTGTCTTTCTTAAACTCGTCCGACTGATCGGCAAACTTTTCAGAATACATACGCATTTGCGCGAGCACTTGGTTAGCGAACGATCCATCCATAATGCGCGACGGATGGCCAGTTGCATTACCTAGGTTAATCAGACGGCCTTCAGATAACAGAATCAAATAATCGTCTTTATTCTCGGCGCCGCTGCGGAAGATCTTGTGAACCTGTGGCTTCACTTCTTCCCACTGCCAGTTGTCTCGCATGTACTGTGTGTCGATTTCGTTATCGAAGTGGCCGATATTGCAGATAACCGATCCAGCTTTGGCCGCTGCGAGCATAAACTTGTCACACACGTTTACATTGCCGGTCGTAGTGACGATTAAGTCCATCTTCGACAGCAGTGCTGTGTCGATGCCTTCGGCGCTGCGTGTGTTGACGCCATCGATGTAAGGCGAAACAACTTCGTAGCCGTCCATGCAAGCCTGCATCGCGCAGATAGGATCGATCTCAGCAACCTTCACGATCATGCCTTCTTGGCTTAGGCTTTGTACTGAACCTTTGCCGACATCGCCGTAGCCGATAACGAGTGCTTTCTTACCTGAAAGCAGCATGTCTGTGCCGCGCTTAATACCGTCGTTCAAGCTGTGACGGCAGCCGTATTTATTGTCGTTCTTCGACTTAGTTACCGAGTCGTTGACATTAATGGCAGGCACTTTCAATTCGCCCGCTTCCATCATTTCTACTAGACGGTGAACGCCCGTAGTCGTTTCTTCGGTGATGCCGTGAATCTTTGCGAGCATCTGTGGGTATTTGTTATGGATCATGCCGGTAAGGTCGCCGCCGTCGTCCAATATCATGTTGCAATCCCATGGCGTGCCGTCTTTGAGAATTGTTTGCTCGATACACCACTCGCCTTCTTCGTTCGACTGACCCTTCCACGCATAAACAGCAATGCCCGAAGCGGCGATGCACGCAGCGGCGTGGTCCTGTGTCGAGAAGATGTTGCAAGAAGACCAGCGTACTTCGGCGCCAAGCTCAACGAGCGTTTCGATCAGCACGGCGGTTTGTACTGTCATGTGGATGCAGCCGATAATTTTTGCGCCGGCGAGTGGACGCTCTGCGGCGTATTTTTTGCGCAGTGTCATTAGCGCCGGCATCTCTGCTTCGGCGAGTGTGATTTCACGACGGCCAAAATCGGCGAGTGAAATGTCTGCTACTTTGTAGTCATTCTTTGCTACGTCGTTGATTGGTGTTGCTGCTGCTGTGCTCATGTGTTGCTCCGTATACTCTGTTCGATTTGATTTGATTACTGATTACGCGAAAGCGCGTTAATTCGATGGCTTGTTAGATTAAATTCCTGCGGCCGCTTTTAGTGCGACTGCTTTATCGGTTTTCTCCCAGCTTAACTCCAGGTCTTCGCGACCGAAGTGACCGTAGGCTGCCGTGTCGCGGTAGATCGGTTTAATGAGATCAAGCATTTTTATTAAACCCTTAGGTCGTAGCTCGAAGTGTTCACGAATAATTCGTACGATTTCAGTGTTCGAAATTTTTCCAGTGCCGAAAGTCTCGACGCTTATCGATGTCGGCTCGGCAACACCAATCGCATACGACAGCTGAATCTCGCAGCGCTCTGCGATACCTGCGGCGACAATATTTTTTGCCACATAGCGCGCAACATAAGCCGCTGAGCGATCGACTTTCGATGGATCTTTGCCCGAGAACGCCCCGCCGCCGTGTCGGGCCATCCCGCCGTAGGTATCGACGATAATCTTGCGGCCAGTGAGGCCACAGTCGCCGACAGGTCCACCAATAACGAAACGGCCGGTTGGATTAATGAATATCTTTGTCTCTTTGGTTATCCATTCTTCTGGAAGCACCGGCTTGATAATTTCTTCGAGCACGCCTTCGCGTAAGTCTTCGTTAGATACCGAGTCTTTATGCTGTGTCGACAGCACCACCGCGTCAATAGACACCGGCTTGTTGTCTACGTAACGAAAGGTGAGCTGGCTTTTCGCATCTGGCTCGAGCCAAGGTAGCGTGCCGTTCTTGCGCACCTCAGACTGCCTTTTAACCAACCGATGCGCATAGGTAATCGGGGCGGGCATCAGTACATCGGTTTCATTGCTCGCATAGCCAAACATAAGTCCTTGGTCGCCAGCTCCTTGCTCGTGATCATGGGAGTCATCTACGCCTTGAGAAATATCAGGCGATTGTTTGCCTATAGCGTTGATCACGGCACACGTGTGACCATCGAATCCGCTGTCGGCGTTGTTGTAGCCGATATCATTTACCACGCCGCGCACGATGTCTTCGATGTCGACATAGGCTTCGGTAGTTATTTCTCCGGCGACTAAAACCATGCCGGTTTTAATCAGCGTTTCGCACGCAACGCGCGAGCGCGGGTCTTCCTTTAGCAAGGCGTCGAGGATGGCGTCGGAAATCTGGTCCGCCATTTTGTCAGGGTGTCCTTCGGAAACCGATTCGGACGTAAAGAGGTTTATCTCGCTCATGCTAACTCCTTGGTATTAATTCGCGTGCTTTTTAAACACGCGCATCTGTATCTGAAATCCGTTACGCAGTGCGAGGTTCGATCCTTGTTCGAATCGTAGCCCGCTCATTACTGCCCATTGGTCTAATTCGCTTTCGTCGAAGCCCAGCCACAAATCGCCGCAGGAACTGCGCACCCAATCTTGGTCGTGGCTGCAGAGCTCTATCACAAGTAAGAGCCCGTCTTCTTTTAACAGTGCCGCAACATCTTTAAAGGTCGCAGCGGGGGTGGCGATGTGGTGCAGGACCATATCGAACACGACGAGGTCGGCGGCGCCGCTCAAGGTCTCGCGCGCGTTAGCCGTCTCGCCTAATAGAAACTCGACGTTGCTCAAGCCATCGGCGGCGATGGCCGCACGCGACAGGTCTAACATGTCTTTCGAATTGTCGACTGCGGTGACCGCCGCAAACCGGCGCGCGAGTTCGACAAGCAGCCGCCCCTCGCCCGGCCCTATTTCCAACACACTCGCATCCGCAGGCAGGCCAAGCCCTTCGACTACGTCGATTAGGCTGCTGTCGTAGTGCTCTCGCTCCACGATCAGCCCTTGGTTTTCTGAAAAGCGATCGGCGTTTTTCTCAAAAAAACTCAGCGACAGCTCCGAACGCTCCTGCTGCAGCTGTTCGAGCTGCATGGCCTGCTCACTCGGAATCTCAAGCGTATCGACAGCGTCGAACGCGGCCCGCTTCAGGTCGGCAAGCGCATCATCGTCGGTAATAAAGGCGCGACGGTAAAAGATCGAGTTGCCCTCGCGCCGCGTTGCGACCAGTTCAGCCTTCGCGAGCACTTTCAAATGGTGGCTTAGCGCCGACTGGCGAATGTCGACCAAACGGCAGAGCTCGAGCACCCCAAAGGACTCGTTTCTGAGCAACCGCAGAATCTGCAGCCGAAGCGTGTCGGCCAGCGCCTTGTGCAGCTGTGCCAAACGCTGCGCAGGCAGAGTGTGGTCCGCGTCGAGCAAAAAAGGCTCGGTATGAGTCGCTGCAACCGCCGTCAAACGCTTATCCTCGATAGAAAAGGGAGCTGTCCCTTTTGATTTCGCGCAATTTAACAACATTTGAGGCGCATTACAAATCTATATCAAAATTATTTGATATAGATTTCGATATGGCGAGTAGCATATTGCGGGCAGGTGCGAGAAAATGCGCGTCTTCATTTTTACAGAACACCTAAGGAGCCTCACCCATGGCGGAATCCGCTGTTTCACGCAAGCAATGCGCTAATGCAATCCGCGCGCTGAGTATGGATGCCGTCCAAAAGGCGAACTCAGGCCATCCCGGCGCGCCGATGGGCATGGCAGACATCGCGGAGGTGTTATGGAAAGACCACCTAAGCCACAGTCCAAGCAATCCTAAGTGGTTGAATAGAGACCGTTTTGTGCTTTCTAACGGCCATGGCTCGATGCTCGTTTACTCGCTACTGCACCTCACCGGTTATGACGTGTCTATCGAGGACATCAAACAGTTCCGGCAGATGGATTCGAAGACCCCTGGCCACCCAGAATACGGCTACACGCCGGGCGTCGAGACGACAACTGGCCCGCTTGGCCAAGGCCTCGCTAACGCGGTTGGCATGGCGATCGCCGAAAAAACCCTCGGCGCGCAGTTTAACCGCCCAGGTTTCGACGTGGTCGACCACCACACCTACGTGTTCGCCGGCGATGGCTGCCTCATGGAGGGCATCTCGCACGAGGTTTGCTCGCTCGCAGGCACCCTCAAACTGGGCAAACTCATCGTGTTCTATGACGACAATGGCATTTCTATCGATGGCGAGGTTGCAGATTGGTTTAGCGACGACACCGCGAAGCGCTTCGACGCCTACGACTGGCAGGTACTGGCAGTAGACGGCCACGACTCGGATGCGATTAACGCAGCCGTAATAGAAGCCAAAGCCGACGCTACGCGCCCTACGCTGATCAAATGCAAAACCATTATCGGCTTCGGCTCGCCCAACAAACAGGGCACGGCGGCAACGCACGGCGCGCCATTGGGAGCCGAGGAGATCGCGGCGACGCGCGCGGCACTCGATTGGCCACACAGTGAATTCATTATTCCCGAAGACATCAAAAACGCCTGGGACTGCACCGAGAAAGGCTTCGGCGCCGAAACCGCGTGGAAAGAATTGCTCGTGGGCTACGAAGAAGAATATCCCGAGCTTGCGATGGAACTTATCCGCCGCTTAAAGGGCCAGCTGCCCGGCTACTTCAAAGAGAAGGCCGACGAGTATATTCGTCACCTGCAGGCCAACCCCGAGAACATCGCGAGCCGCAAAGCTTCGCAAAACTGTCTCGAGGCCTATGGCTCATTGTTGCCAGAACTGATTGGCGGCTCTGCCGACCTTACCGGTTCTAACTTAACCAATTGGTCAGGAAGTACGCCCATTTCTGACAAAGCAGACGGCAATTATATCTATTACGGCGTGCGCGAATTCGGCATGTCCGCTATCGCCTCAGGCATCGCGCTGCACGGCGGTTTTGTGCCGTATACCGCAACGTTCCTCATCTTTATGGAATACGCACGCAACGCGGTCCGCATGGCGGCGCTCATGCAGCAGCAAAGCATTTTCGTTTACACACACGACTCGATTGGTCAGGGCGAAGACGGCCCTACGCATCAGCCTATTGAGCAGCTCGCGAACCTTCGTACCACGCCTAATATGTCGGTCTGGCGGCCTTGCGACAGCGTCGAATCGGCGGTCGCCTGGAAAGCAGCAATCGAGCGCAGCGTCGGACCTACCTCGCTCGTGTTCTCACGCCAAGGACTTCCGCATCAGGCGCGCAATGACGAACAGCTCGCGAATGTAGCTCGCGGCGGCTACGTGCTTCTCGACTGCGAAGGCACGCCCGACGCAATCGTTATCGCCACCGGCTCCGAGGTTGGAATTTGTTTTAATGCAGTAACGGCAATGAACGCCGACGGCGAAAAAGTTCGTTTAGTCTCTATGCCCAGTGTCGATGTTTTCGAGTCGCAGGATCCCGCGTATCAAGAAGAAGTTATTCCTAACGCGGTGCGCAAGCGCCTTGCAGTCGAAGCGGCGGGCTCTGAGTATTGGGCGAAGTTTGTCGGTCTCGACGGCAAAGTTATTGGCATGCAAACCTTTGGCGAGTCGGCTCCGGGCGGCGAG
>LICD01000113.1 GCA_001438145.1 OM182 bacterium BACL3 MAG-120619-bin3
GTAAGGGTATTTGCTAATTTTGAGGCCGGCGGTGGTCATTAGCGGAATATGGTTTGCCCACGTCGGATCACTCACCCACACGGTAGCATTGGCGTTCGCCTGCTTTAAAAATTCCGCGGCTAGTCTCAGTCCGCCGCACCCTCCGGGCGCCTGCACGGTGACTCGGCGCTTACCAAGGCTTGTGTTTAATGTTTTTCCGAAAAGAAGTTCGGCGACCGCCTCGTTGTATTCGGGAGAACCAGTTGGTCCTACGTATTTCTTACTCATCTGTGTTGTGAGTATGTGCTGCTCAGCTTTTTTGACCGCGGTCATGACAGGTGTATCGCCATTCTCGTCTTTGTAAATGCCGATGCCTAAATCGATTTTGTTTGGGTTCGTGTCTGCGCGATATTCGGCGACTAGGCGGAGAATAGGATCTGCGGGTAGGGCACTGAGAGACTGAAACATGATTATTTCTCTGAAAGTGATGTATCGGTTAGCTATCTGGGTTCGGTTTAGCGGGCTTGATGCGCCTTTAATGTGTTTTGCAATAGCGACGCGCGCGTCATCGGGCCGACGCCTCCTGTCACGTAGGTTATATACGAACACTTGTCTTTTACCTTGTCGAAGTCGACATCGCCAACATTTCTAAAGCCGTTCTTCTTAGTGGCATCGGGCACACGAGTTTGGCCTACGTCGATCACAACTGCGCCTTGTTTCACCATGTCGGCAGTGACAAATTCGGTTTTGCCGATCGCAACAATGAGAATGTCGGCGCTGAGGCAGAGCTCTTTTAGATTTTTGGTTCGACTATGAGCGATGGTCACCGTTGCGTTGCCTGGATTAGTATTGCGCGACATGAGCACGGCCATCGGTGTGCCAACAATATTGCTGCGGCCTAACACCACACAGTGTTTACCTTCTGTTTCGATTTTATAGCGCGCCAGTAATTCCATAATGCCGTTTGGCGTTGCCGAGATGTAGGTCGGTAGCCCAAGGTTTAGCTTGCCGACGCTGACCGGACTAAAGCCATCGACGTCTTTCTTAGCATCGATAGCAAGGATAATTTTGTTCTCGTCTATGTGTTTCGGTAGGGGCAACTGAACAATAAATCCGTCTATGCCGTCGTCTGCATTGAGTTCGGCGACCTTGGCGAGCAGGTCTTCTTCGGACACCGTATCGGGTAGCCTAATAGTCGTCGACTCGAAGCCTACCTGGGCGCAGTCTTTCACCTTAAAGGCGACGTAATTTTCTGAGGCGCCGTCGTTGCCGACGAGCACTGCGGCGAGGTGTGGCGCCCGCTGACCATCGGCCTTTAGTGCGTCAACCTTCTGCGTAATTTCTTGGCGAATTTGTTCAGAGCAAAGATTGCCGTCGAGTAGCTGCATGAGGGTTGTCCGTAGTGTTCAGTTTTTTAGAGGGCGAGAGTTGGCGCCATGTGGCCCAACGCTTGGGCGCCCTATGATAAACGAGGCGCGTATTTGTCTCAATAAGCGCGGCCAACTTAGGCAGCAACGCGCAGAGGCTAGCGAGTTGGCTTGCCACTGCGTATCATAAGCGTATTAGGACAAATGAAAAACGTGTGATTCGGACTCGAAGGCCGCTTCGCTAGTGAAACTCAGAGGGGCAGGCAGGGATGGAACTCGCACTCGCAGCAGTGGTTATCGTTATTGGGTCCTATGTGCAGAGCAGCATTGGCTTCGGGCTCGCTATTATATCCGCGCCATTGCTATTTATTATCGATCCGCTCTATGTGCCTGGTCCTGTGACTGTGTGTGCACTCACGCTGTCCCTCGCCAATACCTACCACCACCGCAAAGCGGTCTCTCTTAAAGGCCTTCAATACGCGATTATAGGGCGTATTCCGGGGACGATCGCCGGTGGTTTTTTGCTGCTATGGATCTCCCATGACGCGCTCGCGCTGTGGCTCGGCCTCTCGGTTTTGGTCGCTGTGGGGTTAAGTTTAAGTAGTATCGTGATTCGTCCGAGTAATCCAGCAATGGTGACCGCAGGCTTTCTCTCTGGGTTTATGGGCACCAGCTCTGCCATTGGCGGGCCGCCTATGGCGCTAGTTATGCAGCATGAGGGCAACGACTTTATCAGGGCCAATCTTGCCGCGTTCTTCATTGTGAGCTGCATCATGTCGCTTCTGATGCTCGCCTCTATAGATCGGTTTGGCAGCGCCGAAGCCTTGGTGTCCTTGCCTCTGCTGCCGGCTACCTTGGTGGGCTATTGGCTGGCCAAGAAAACAATGCACAGGATATCGCATCGCAAGCTCAGGCTTTTTAGCCTTACTCTGTGCGCATTAGCGGGCACCGGCTCGATTCTGTCGGTTTGGCTCTAGGGGCTTTTTTAGGGTTTTTAGAGCTCGTAACAGCACCCAAGGCTCTTATTGAGGCGCTTTCTTCAAGGAAAAGAAGGCCAGATAGGATTCGAGCGGACGGCTGTTTCGCCGTCACGGTCTATCAGTTAGACTCGACATTCCTAGGCAGTTAACTAGGTTTCGCTCACGGGCATAGATTTGCTCGTTGCCGATATACGTTTGCAACGTCTAATTATTCAGAGGAAATCTCAATGTCATACTCAATTTCGAAGAAAATCACTCAAACAGTGGCGAGTCTTTCGCTTGTTGCGTTTTTCGCCTCGGTTTCACAAGTCGCGCTTGCCGACGATTCTGCCGCTGTAAAAACCATTGCGGGCGTACTCGTTGGCCTCAACCATTTCCCTTCAGCTGATGATAAGGCTGCACTCGCCGCGATCGCAGCTGACGATGCGCATGGAATGGCCGTTAGAGCGCTTGCCAATGCTGTAGCGAATATACAGCACGCAGCGACCGCAGAAGACAAGGCAGCAATGGAGCAGATAGTCGCGAGCGACATGGCCGATATGCAGTCAAAATCACTGGCGCAGATCGTACTCGGCATTAACCATATGCCAAGCGCCGAAGCGAAAGCGTCACTGCAGGCAATGCTCTAAGCGAACGATCGTTTGTGAATAGTCTTTCAGCTCAAGCCGAAACGCGGTCTATCGAGGTGCCCTGCTGGCCGCAGGCACTTACGATGGAGGCGTTTCGCGCTGCCTGGCCCTTCGAGGGAGAGGCGTTTTGGCAAACTGTTTTTGAGATGCATAGCGATAAAATGCAGATCAAAAATCCCCGCGTTGCCATTGTCAATCTTGAGAAAATCTTTACCGCTACCTTTGCCCTCACCACCGAGAAGGGCTTTCAAGCGATGAGCCTTCGCGATCTCAGTAGCGAAGCCCAAATAAGCATGGGTGGCCTGTATTCCTATATTGGCAGCAAAGAGGATTTGGCGTCGGTTATTGAGGGAGTGCTTCGCTCGTGCATCGATAAAGTGGTCGCTGGCCTTAACAGTGCGAACCTTGAACCGGTTGATTTTCTGCGCACCCTAATTTTTAGCGAAATCTACATGGTCGAGTTATTGAGGCCGTGGTATCAGTTTTGTTTTATGGAAGTGAAAGGCCTGCCGCGTGAGCAGCAGCAGCAGACTCTCGAGCTCGAACTGCGCTTTGAAGAGTCGCTTGTTGAGGTGTTTGAAAAAGGCACGGCGAGTGGCGTTTTTCAGTGTAAAACGCCGAAGCTTTTGGCTTCTCAGGTGACGGCTCAACTTGAGCAATGGCACTTGAAGCAGTGGAAATTTAAACTACGCGGCGTGAGCAATGATGACTACGCGCAGTTCATTTTCGACAATTTAATGCGCTGTCTGCACTGCGCTAGCGCGTGACGTAAGCGGTGCGTGGATAGTAGGTTAAGAGTTCGCCGGTACGAGTCCTTTTTTGTCTGCATAAAACTCGCGTATTTTGATCAGATCGGCCTCCATGTCACCGGTAGGCTGAAAGAAGTCAGCAAGTCCTGCCTGTTTGTTTTCGCCATCGACATACCCCATTAAAATCGGCACATTAGCGTTGCGCGCTATGTGATAAAAACCGGTCTTCCAGGCTTTGACCTTGCTGCGTGTGCCTTCTGGCGGAACCAACACAACCACCTCGGGGTTTTCGCGATAAAGACGGACCGTGTCGTTCACAACGTTATGCGATTTGCTGCGATTGATCGGAATGCCGCCCAGGTATTTCATTAGCCACCCTGCGCCGAAAGGGAATAGGGTGTGTTTCCCCATCCAATAGACTCGCAAGCGAAGTTTAAGAACCACCATAAGCATCAAAGGAAAGTCCCAGTTGCTTGTGTGTGGCGCCCCTATCAGCACAAACCTCCCATTTTTTTGTTCGTCTCCAACGGCCTCCCAGCCTATTAATTTAAGGCCAACTATCGAGATCAGTCGGAGGAGTGGTGTGAGGAGAGGTGTTGAGAATACTGTCATACGCATAGCGGGTTTATTCCTAAATGAGGTGCTCGATTGTCACAGAAATGGCTGTTGCAACGCTTAATCGAGGCCCCACGTCGTAAGGTGATCTTCAGAGGTGTGTGCTACCAAACCCTTCAAAGGGCCGCAGGGGGTGCCGAGATAAAGAAAACCGACAATTTTCTCATGTGCAGCGACTCCCAAACCCGCTCTAACGGTTTCATGGTAAGCCTTTGAACCGGTTCTCCACATAGAGCCGAGCCCCTGCGCATACGCGGCAAGCGACATACACTGCACTGCCGCTGCAGTCGAATACTCTTGCTCGATACTCGGTACTTTTGGGTGGTCTTGAAGTGTGGCTATCGCGACTATTATTGTCGGCGCACGCAGAGGTTTGTTAAGAATTTTTTCTCGTTGTTCGGGGCTTAAGTCGACCCCGTCGGCAAGTTCAGCTGCAACAAAAAGCTCGCCTAACTTGGTTAACGATTGCTCCTGCAATAATAGAAATCTTGACGGGCGTAGCAGGGCATGATCGGCGGCACGTAATGCCGATTGGATGATCGCATCGAGCTGTTCCGAAGAGGGTGCGGGTGTCGTGAGCCGAGGACTTGAGCGCCGAGTGGTCAGGGCTTCGAGTGCGTCCATAAGTGGGTTCCTAAAACTTTTTCTGATGGGTTGCAGCTTACTGGATTTGATCGACTTCGCGTACCCCTTAGCACGAATCATTTTTGCGCCATTGGCGAATAGCCACAAAATTTGCAGGGAATAACGCGTGATAAAACAATGAATTGTCAGTATAGAGTGGTTCAAATGCCGTGATACTGTCACATTTTTGATGGTATACTTTTCTGGCAAAGTGACGACACAGTGCAGTAAGCAATTGTGACTTCCCTCACTCGGCACGCGGCCGCTTTAGGCGATCATAAGCAATGCAGGTTAGCCACTGGTCTCACTCGCATTTTCCAGCGTAGGATCGGGCATTGGGCGCTAATAAAGTGATTGCTTTTAACGAGGCAAAGCTGCGAAATTTTCTCAAAAAATAGGATTGCTCTAGTTATGAATTCGAAGGCAGACGTCATCGCAATAAGCACCGAACGTGCGCCATACCCGCAAGCCAAATCTCGATGGTTTGGTAGCGTGAAGCGTGAGCGATTACGTTTAGTGTTTGCTTTCTACTCGCCGGATGGCAATGAGATCGCAATGCCTATCGCGAGTATGTCTGCCTATCTCAAGCGCGACTTTCCTTGGGTCGATGTGATCAACGAGCCGATCTTGATTCTCCGCGATGAAGAAAAATACTCGCCAACCAATTACGCCAAAATGATAGAAGCGCACGACGCTGACGTTATCGCCTTCTCGGTAATGAGCCCGCACTGGTATCCGATGGAGCCTTACTTCGAAGAGCTCAAAAACCTTCTGCCTAACCTCCCTGTTGTCATCGGTGGTTATCAGGCGATGCTGTCTCAGCAGCAGACGATCGAAAACCCTAATGTTGACTACATTTGCACTGGCGATGGCGAATACGCGATAGGTAACGTGGTCCAGCACTTGAAAGGCACAAAAGACGGTCACGCCGATGGCATGTGGGAAAAGCTACTCGACGGTGAGGTTTATGAATCAGAGCCGCATCAAATAGGCGATCTCGCGTCGCTGCCATTCCCAGACTACGAAGTATTTGCAAAGGAAGACGGCTTTAAAGATGTGAATTCATCCATCTTCGGCCCGAAGGGCAAGCTAGTGCTGCCAGTTATGACCGGCCGTGGCTGCCCTTATCGCTGCACATACTGCTGCAACACGCCAATTCTCGAGGGCTGGAAAACTAAGAAAACCTTCCTACGAAAATATGACCCACAGGACATGGTCGACGAATTAGTTCGCCTCCGGGATAAATTTAACGTTGGCTATTTCGAGTTCTGGGACGAGCTGTTCTTGTCGAACCTGAAATTTGTGCGAGCCTTCTTTGCGCTCTACAAAGAACAGCTTGGGTTGCCGTTCTCTATCAACTCACGCGTTGAGGTGATGAACGAGGAGTTTTGTAAGACAGCTGCCGAGGCTGGATGCCATACGATTTGGTTTGGGATCGAAAGTGGCGACGAAGAGTTCCGCGCAAAAATGTTAGGCCGCAAGATGACGAATGAGCAGGTCATCGCAGCCGCTGAGAATTGCAAAAAAGCGGGAATAAACCGCCTGACATTTAATATCGTTGGCGCGCCATTAGAGACCGCGGAAAATATGCGGCAGACCCTCGAGTTAAATCGAATCATCGCCCCCGAGCACTTTTTCTTCTTTCCATATATTCCACTACGTGGAACGCCGCTTTACAACATAGCCAAAGAAGAAGGCCTGCTGTTGGAGAATAAGCGCAATCTGCATTACTTATCAGCTGCGAATGACAGGCAGTTCACGCTCAATATGAAAGAGCGCCCTGAG
>LICD01000114.1 GCA_001438145.1 OM182 bacterium BACL3 MAG-120619-bin3
TTTGTGGCCATCCGCGTAAAAACTAAAGAGTCCCTTGCTTCTAACTAGTGCGTTGACCGCATCGGGATCTGGCATTAGAACATCGAGAGTCAGTGAATAATGTTTGCGCACGCGCTCTAAATAGCGATGCGTAGCAGGGTGTAATCTGCCTGTGTCTAGGGTGAAAGGGTGGAGATCGATCGCCGCGGATTGTTCGTTCTCCGAAGCGGCTTTTCTCAGCTTTTCGGATTGATCAACCAAGACCACGTCTTCTGCGCCACTAAATGAGAGCGCAGTTCGGCCTAGCACGGGCAACAGTGTTGCCAGAATTTCTCGTGGACTTGCCTGCTGCAGCGATTCGTTGAGGGCATCGATATCTTGTGCGTCCATGGTGCTAGCTAGCCTTGCTGAATGAATAAATGAGCTCAGCATACCGTGATCGCAAGCTCTTGGCGTAGTATTTTCCGGTAAATGCAACGAAGGGTAAAGTCCGCTATTCGGACATCCGCTTATCTGCTAAATTGCGAGGCACACAGAATCAGAGTTACATCTGCCGAATAGTCGGCGGATCAACGAAACAGCGACGCAAGTTTATCGCAGGCGTCCCAGAGTAGAGAGAAAAAGATGGAAATAGCATGCCTTGATTTAGAAGGGGTTCTAGTCCCCGAAATTTGGATTGGCTTCGCTGAAAAAACAGGCATCGACGAACTGCGTGCTACTACGCGTGAAGTGCCAGACTATGACGAACTCATGCAGCAACGCCTGCGAATATTGAGTGAGCACGGATTGGGGCTTCCTGATATTCAGGAAGTTATCGCGACGATGGCGCCGCTACCCGGCGCACAAGAGTTTGTTAAATGGTTGAAAGCGAATTTTCAGCTTATCATCCTGTCAGACACATTTTATGAATTTTCGTATCCACTAATGCGTCAACTCGATTTTCCAACCTTGTTTTGTCATAAGCTAGTCTGCGACGACACGGGTAAAATTGTCGATTATAAGTTGCGGCAGCCCGACCCGAAGCGAGCCTCTGTGCAAGCGCTTCATGGGTTGAAGTTTCGTGTCATCGCCTCTGGCGATTCCTACAACGATGTGAGCATGTTGGAAGAAGCCGATGCGGGTATTCTGTTCCGAGCGCCGGAAAGGGTGATAGAAGAATTTCCACAGTATCCAGCGGTCACCGACTATGCAGACTTACGCAACGAGTTTTGCAAAGCGAGTTTGCGAGATCTGTCGCCTACCTAGAAATGTAAAGAGCCACAGAAATGGAAAGAACAGCGGGTAGGACTGAGCGGCATTGAGCCAGCCCCTACTCGATGACAAGGCTGCCCTGTACAACGAGTTGTTCGAGTAATTCATTTATCGACTCGATTGAGAGCATTGATTTCAGCTCGCGCTTCTCGATAGGACGAGGGTCACAAAGGCGGCGTATGCTCTGTGCATCGCATGCATCAAACTCAGCGGCATTTCCATCAACGAAAAGTGTTACCGGGCAGGCATTCGCTGCTGCTGCGCTTTGGGCTTCTCCGCCATCCCCTGACGTAGCGGCGATGTCAGAATTAATCATATAGGCGAAACGAGACGACGGATTGTGGCGGACGAGGTCGGCGAGTTTAAGCTCTTTGCCCACACGTTTAGCTGAACCTCGGTCGATCTGGACAATAAGTTCAGGGTATTTCGGCTGCGTAACATGGCAGCCAAACCATTGTTGAAAAAGGGGCTCGTTGTCTAAGTTAGCGCGCAGCATGTTGAAACTGTCGACCAAAGAAGACTGCTGAATAAGCGCTGGATCTACGGGAAGGTCAATGCTGGGGTCTTCAAAGCGATGACTGCTCGCCGAACTTCGAATGAGGAAATCGCTAAATCCCTCGATCATTTCGCTATGAGAGGGCGCGCGGAAACCGATCGAATAGCAAAGACTGTCGTCTAACGAAACGCCCCAGTGTGCAACTCGGGGAGGAACATAGAGTGCATCGCCAGGGTTGAGGATAAATTCTTCGCAGGTCTCGAAAGACTCAAGAAGGCGCAGCTGCGCTCCTTTTCGTAAAGGAGTTAAGTCGTCGCAGCGCTGGCCTAGGCGCCACTTGCGTTGACCTTGCCCCTGCAGCAGAAACACATCGTAGTTATCAAAGTGTGGGCCCACTCCGCCGTCTTTGCAGGCGAATGAAATCATCACATCGTCAACTCGCCAGCTTGGAACGAAATCGAATTGTTTTCTCAGATCTGCGACTTCATCGAACCATTGATCCATGGCTTGCACGAGAAGTGTCCAATGACTCTCGGGGAGACTCGTAAAGTCCTCTTCCTCGAAAGGCCCATTCTTCAGCGTATAGTCATCAGGATCGAATTCAGTGATAACTCGGCTCTCGACAAGCTCTTCGCAGGCGCATCCTGCTAATTCTTCGGGACTTAGCGGGTCGACTAATTGCGGAATGAGTTGACGGATTAGCACTGGTTCTTTCTGCCAGTACTTCTCTAGAAATTCGCGGCGGTTGAAGTCTGCCGAAATAACATTAATGCTCAAACGTTTCGCGCCTGTAAAGCTGCGTTGCCTAAATAGGTGCGAGGAGTTAAGGCGAGGAGGTCATCTTTAGCCGAACGAGGCAACTCTAGGGTTTCGATAAATGCCCGCATTGACTCCTGATTGATTTTCTTGCCGCGTGTGAGCTCTTTGAGTTTCTCGTAAGGCTGTTCTATACGGTATCGGCGCATAACAGTCTGAATAGGCTCGGCAAGTATTTCCCAACAGGCATCGATGTCGGCATCGATGGCGGCGGCATTGACCTCGAGTTTGTTGAGACCTTTGATAGCGGAACTGTAGGCAATCATGCTGTATGCCAAGCCTACGCCCATATTTCTAAGCACTGTCGAATCGGTAAGATCTCGCTGCCAGCGCGAAATAGGCAGCTTCTCTGCTAGATGATTTAGCATTGCATTCGCGAGGCCTAGATTGCCTTCCGAATTTTCGAAATCGATAGGATTCACCTTATGCGGCATGGTCGAAGAGCCAATTTCGCCAGCGATAGTCCGCTGCTTAAAATAACCGATCGCAATATAGGACCAAATGTCACGGTCTAGATCGATGAGAATGGTGTTGAATCGAGCACATGAGGCAAAGACCTCTGCAACATAGTCATGGGGCTCAATCTGAGTGGTGTACGGGTTCCAAGTGAGACCTAAACTTGTCACAAAATCCTCGGCAAATTTTTGCCAATCTACAGCCGGATAAGCAGAGAAATGTGCATTGTAATTGCCCACAGCGCCATTAATTTTCCCTAGGATTTCGGTTGCTTCGAGCGTTGTTATTTGGCGCTGCATTCTGTGGAAAACATTCGCAAATTCTTTGCCTAAAGTTGACGGTGAAGCGGGCTGGCCATGAGTGCGCGACAGCAAGGGTTGGTCGG
Source organism: OM182 bacterium BACL3 MAG-120619-bin3 (assembly GCA_001438145.1). Taxonomy (GTDB): domain Bacteria; phylum Pseudomonadota; class Gammaproteobacteria; order Pseudomonadales; family Pseudohongiellaceae; genus UBA9145. Next base: position 3,384 of record LICD01000114.1, read on the forward strand.
CATTGGTAATCGCAATATCGCGGACTTTGGCGGCGAGTAAACGCATCTCAGGTAATACAACTTCGTCGCGTCCTGCTTTGAGCATCAGCGCATAGGCGAGATTGTTAATATCCTCGGAGGTGCATGCAAAGTGAACGAATTCTGAATGCTCTGTTAGTTCGGCATTGCCGGCAAGCTTCTCTTTGATGAAGTATTCGATCGCTTTTACGTCATGATTAGTTGTCGCTTCGATTTCTTTGACGCGAGCGGCGTCGTTAAGTGAAAAATCTTCGGCTAGGCTGTTAAGAAAGGCATTGGCAGTATCGGTTAGGGGGCTTAATTCGTCGATTTGTGAATGGGCAGCAAGCGCTTGCAGCCATCGAATTTCAACCAAAACCCTGTGCTTCATTAAACCGTATTCGCTAAAGAAAGGAGAGAGCGAATCGCATTTGTTAGCGTAGCGACCGTCGAGAGGTGAGACGGCGGTTAATTGGCTAGAAGCCTGAGTTGTCATTGTTGCGAATTCCTTTGCTTGGTTTGTAGAAGCCCTAGCACGACATGTGATGCTGCGAGGACGCGCGTATTATCGCAGTAAGCGTCTTGTTATTCCATTTTGCCTTTGTGTGCTAATGCAGTTGCCTGATGACCTGCTTCTTAAGCTGACTAGCCGTGTTAGACAGGCGATTACGAAAGAATAACAGCTGCCAGCGACGCCCCCCTAGCTGACGCCAAAACAATGCTGAGCGAACGCCTGCGAGTAAAAGCGCTCGTATAGCGGCGGCGTTGTCTTCGTTGCTGAGCATCGCGGCCGATCCTTGTATCTGAATAGGGCGCGGAAATTTGCTCAGTGTGGCTTTGTACACCGCCGCGAGGGCGCGAGTCTGCTCATGGCTTGCCGACGCGCCCTGTGCCTCTGGCGCGTTTCTATCGATACTGTCGATACCGTGTCTGATTTGGCTGGCAAGTTGTTTGTTGGCTAACACGCCATCTGCTAGCCGAAGCATGCCAACGGCATATTGCACAATTGTCTGCAGACTTCGCAGTGAGCCGCCACGCGACAACGCTGCAACGAGCGTCAAGCCAGGAACGAGTAAGCTCGGCCGCGGAAACACCTCGGCATCGGTTTTAGGGTTGAGGACGAAAAGGGACTCTTGCAACGCAGTGGCAGTGGTTTGATCGGTCACACCCTCGCGAGCGATTTTGTCAATGAGCTGCGCACATTGCAGCGTGCAGCTAATAGCGAGAATGCGGTATTCCCAGTTGTTAAGTGGAACGTTCTGCGTGCTGCCGTCTTCGTTGTTCATGCGCTTTCCTGTGACATAACTTGGGCTAAACGTTCTTTAAGGATATGAGGCGTCGTGCGTTTGGCGTGGTGACGATCAGAGTGCGCGCTCGATAATAGCGCCGCCTAGGCAGTGTTCACCTGAATAAATGACCAAATACTGCCCCGGTGTCACTGCCCGCTGTGGCTCGTCAAACTCAACGAGCAAGCCCTCTCCATTGTCAATGAGTGTGCACGGTTGATCTTTTTGGCGATACCGAATCTTCGCCTCGCAGCGGAAAGGTAGTTCGGGCGCCTTGCCGTTTATCCAGTTTGCGGGAGCAGTCTGCAGTGTCTGCGCAAACAGCAGGGGGTTATCGACACCTTGGACAGCGACAAGAATATTATTGTCGAAATCTTTTCCGGCGACGAACCAAGGAGCCTCTTCGAAATCTTTTAGGCCGCCAATGTGCAGCCCTTGTCGCTGGCCAATGGTGTAAAACATCAAACCCGCATGTTCGCCAATAGTGACGCCTTGCTCAGTCTGAATAACACCGGGCTGGGCGGGCAGATAGTGTTCTAGAAAGTCTTTAAACTTGCGCTCGCCAATGAAACAGATTCCGGTGCTGTCTTTTTTATCATGGGTGCTCAGGCCCAGCTTTTCGGCGATCGAGCGAACTTCACTTTTGTCGAGTTCGCCTACTGGAAAAAGTGAGCGGGCAAGGCTTTGGCCGTTCACCTCGCAGAGGAAGTAGCTCTGATCTTTATTATTATCTAAGCCCTTTAGAAGCTGAGTATCGCCGCCGGACGCAACCGAGCGAACATAGTGACCTGTCGCGATTTTGTCGGCGCCTAAATCTGTAGCGTAATCGAGAAACGCTTTGAACTTAATCTCTCTATTGCAGAGCACGTCTGGGTTTGGCGTTCGGCCTGCTTTGTATTCGAGCAGAAAGTGCTCAAAAACATTGTCCCAGTACTCAGCGGCAAAATTGGCTGTATGCAGTTTTATCCCTAACTTGTCGCACACCGATTGCGCATCCACTAAATCCTCTTTCGCCGTGCAGTATTCTGTGCCGTCATCTTCGTCCCAATTCTTCATGAACAGGCCTTCGACTTGGTAACCTGCTTCGATAAGAAGATGCGCAGCAACCGACGAGTCGACGCCGCCAGACATACCAACAATCACTCGTTGTTGAGCATTGGTCGATAACGCGTTGCCTGAGGGTAAAGCGCTGCTTATTGCTAGAGGAGTATTGTTCGGTAGCACCGGATTTTCTCTTATGAATAAAAGGTCTAGGCCTGGATTAAAGATAGCGGAAAGCGAATCCCCGCCTGATAGTCTTCGATTACTTTGCCAACAAGGGGACTGCGTAAGGTCAGCTTGCTCAAATCCTGCTGTGTGAGCCAGTGCGCTCCCCGAATATCGGGATCGAGCGCGAATTCGGTTAGGCGAATCGGGCTGGCGGCAAAACAAACCCGCACGTATCTTATGCCGTTATTAGGCGCGGTATAGTGATAAATACCAATAACGCTGTCTAATTTAACCTCCCAAGCCGTCTCCTCAAGTGTTTCGCGTAAGGCGGCTTCGGCAACAGTCTCGTTATTTTCTACGTGTCCCGCGGGTTGATTGTAAACGATCTGACCCTCGTCTTCTTCTTCCACGACCAGGAATTTCCCCTTTTGCTCGACAACGACTGCGACAGTTAGGTGCGGCAGTTCGGTAGACAGGCGATTGAAATGGGTTGTGGCAGTGGAGAGGGTGTTTGGCACTGTTGTAGTCTCGTGGTTAAGGGCAGTGGCCCAAGGGTAATTGTGGTGGGTTAGGGCGTATGCTATCGACTTGGGCTCGATAGCGCTATGTCCGGTAAGGTCATGCTGGACGGTGGCATGACGGATAGCGCCATCTGTCCGAGTGCCATGCGTGTCTAGTTTGGCTATTCAGCTGGATCCTAGCTATCATCTCGCGTATTCAGGTTATTTGGACAAGCAGTATGAAAGAAGCCAATGTGGTCTCGGAACAGCCGCTCACTCACTTAGATGCGCAGGGCAATGCGCGTATGGTTGATGTTGGCGA
>LICD01000115.1 GCA_001438145.1 OM182 bacterium BACL3 MAG-120619-bin3
TATACTTTCCGCCGTTTGCGAAGTTGAAATTGTTAATTAATTCAATCAGTTTGATCGGAGTGACATTCGCAAAGCCGTCAATTGGTAGCAACTGGCGCTAACTAAGCACGAAAATGCGCTAACTCACTCCATCAAGATCAATTCGAAAGGTTAAACGTGAAAGATACCAGACCAGTAAATATCGATCTCACCACAATCCGGTTCCCACTCACCGCGATACTCTCTATCACGCACCGCATCACTGGCGTGATCATTTTCGTTGGCGTGGCGATCTTGCTCTATCTCCTCGGCTTGTCACTTGAGTCCGCGGCGGGCTTCGCTGAAGCTCAACGCTTGTTGACACTTCCCGTCGCTAAATTTGTAGTTTGGGGCATCGTCTCTGGCCTCCTCTACCATATCGTCGCCGGTACTAAACATCTCATTATGGATTGGGGATTTGGTGAAACTTTGGCTGGCGCTGCGATCGGAAGTCGCATAACGCTTGTCCTATCAATCGTCTTAATCGCTACCGCTGGAGTCTGGATATGGTAACTAGTGCAACGAATTTTAGCAGAACAGGCCTGTCTGATTGGCTTGTGCAACGTGTGAGCGCGGTAGTGTTGCTCGCTTATTCTCTCTTTGTATTTGGGGTTTTTATACTCAACCCTGAGCTTAGTTTTGAGCAGTGGTCGGGGATATTTTCAAATAATGCAGTGCGCATTTTTAGCTTAATGTCGGTCCTCGCTCTCTGCGGGCATGCCTGGATCGGGATGTGGACTGTTGCCACAGATTACTTAACAACGCTGCAACTCGGCTCAGCGGCAACCTTCGTACGTCTTGCCTTTCAGCTCGGGTGCGCAATATTGATTACAGTTTACCTCCTTTGGGGTATTCAGATTTTTTGGGGAAGCTAAATGAGCGCTTTACGAACAATTTCTTTTGATGCAGTTATCGTAGGCGGCGGCGGTGCAGGTATGCGCGCTGCGCTGCAGTTAGCTCAGTCGGGTTACAAGACAGCCGTTATCTCCAAAGTCTTTCCAACCCGTTCGCACACTGTTTCGGCCCAAGGTGGTATTACCTGCGCAATCGCAAGTGACGACCCTAATGACGATTGGCGCTGGCATATGTATGACACAGTCAAGGGCTCTGACTACATCGGTGATCAAGACGCGATCGAGTATATGTGCAGCGAAGGCCCGCAGACAGTTTTCGAACTCGAACATATGGGCCTGCCTTTCTCTCGCACCGAGAACGGTCGGATTTATCAGCGCCCGTTTGGTGGCCAGTCCAAAGACTATGGCAATGGTGGCCAAGCTGCACGCACCTGTGCGGCGGCGGATAGAACCGGCCATGCACTATTACACACGCTCTATCAAGGAAACATTAAGAACAACACGGTGTTTCTGAACGAATGGTATGCAACTGACATCGTTAAGAACCAAGATGGCGCGGTCGTCGGCGTGATTGCTATTTGTATCGAGACCGGCGAGACGGTGTTAATTCAGTCGAAAGCAACTGTATTTGCAACGGGTGGCGCAGGGCGAATTTACGCATCCACCACTAATGCCCTTATCAATACCGGCGACGGTGTTGGCATGGCACTCCGCGCCGGCTTCCCCGTTCAAGACATGGAAATGTGGCAGTTTCATCCAACCGGTATTTACGGCGCGGGAACTCTTGTAACTGAAGGATGCCGTGGAGAAGGCGGCTACCTAATCAACAAGGATGGCGAGCGCTTTATGGAGCGTTATGCGCCAAATGCTAAAGATTTGGCAGGACGCGATGTCGTCGCTCGGTCGATGGTGCTTGAAATATTAGAAGGACGTGGGTGTGGCCCGAAAGGCGACCACGTCATGCTCAAACTCGACCATCTTGGCGAGGACGTGCTTAACGAAAAGCTACCTGGAATTCTTGAGCTGTCGCGGACCTTCGCACATGCGGACCCGGTGAAAGAGCCAATCCCGGTTGTGCCGACTTGTCACTATATGATGGGTGGTATCCCAACCAACGTAAATGGCCAAGCAATAATGCAAGACGGAAATGGCGTCGATGCAATCATTCCAGGGTTATTTGCTGTTGGCGAGGCAGCGTGCGTTTCTGTGCACGGCGCGAATCGTCTAGGCGGCAACAGCTTGCTAGACCTCGTTGTTTTCGGTCGCGCGGCGGGGAAGCATATCGAGCAGGAACTCGCTTCAGGAATTGAGCAACGCGTCGCCAGTGAGTCAGATATTGAAGCGGCGATGTCCCGTTTAAACCGCCTCAACGAAACGACTTCAGGTGAGAGCGTGGCTGAACTTCGCGCCGAGTTGCAAGGAATTATGCAGAACTATTTCGGCGTATTCCGTAAAGGCGAGTTCATGCAAGATGGCATCAGGAAGCTCGAGGTACTCCGTGAGCGTATCAAAAATGTTCACTTAGTCGACAAGAGCAACGCGTTTAATACAGCTCGCATCGAAGCGCTTGAATTAGAAAATCTATTCGAGGTTGCCGAGGCGACAGCGATCTCAGCCGAAGCACGCGATGAAAGCCGTGGCGCACACGCACGAGACGATTTCCGCGAGCGCGATGACGAAAACTGGCTATGTCACTCAATGTATTTCCCAGAAGACAAGCGAGTAGGCAAGCGTGCTGTGAACTTCAAGCCGAAGACTGTTGATACCTTCGAGCCAAAGATCAGAACTTACTAACCGTAGAGTTCGGAGCTTGCCTAAACATCGGTTTAGGCAAGGATGTTTAACGCAATTATCAAACTATGTTTGAAGCAAGGTGAATCGTGTTAGTTAGCATTTATCGTTACAACCCAGAAACAGACCTAAAGCCAGTTATGGTTGATATAGAAGTCGACGTGCCTACAGACCGCGACCTCATGGTTCTTGACGTGCTCAACCTAGCCAAAGAGAAAGACACAACGATCGCCTATCGCCGATCATGCCGTGAGGGCGTTTGTGGATCCGATGGCATGAACATAAACGGTACCAACGGGCTTGCATGTATTACCCCATTGTCGACTGTCGTCAAACCAGGCAAGAAGTTAATTCTCAGGCCGCTGCCAGGCTTGCCGGTTATCCGTGACTTAGTAGTAGATATGTCTATCTTCTACAAGCAGTTCGAGAAAGTGAAGCCCTATCTAATGAATGACGAGCCGGCGCCGAACATCGAGCGCCTGCAAAGCCAAGAAGATCGTGCCAAACTAGACGGTCTCTATGAGTGCATTCTTTGCGCTTGTTGTACAACCAGCTGTCCTTCTTTTTGGTGGAATCCTGACAAGTTTATCGGACCCGCTGGCCTACTCCAGGCCTACCGCTTTCTAGCAGACAGCAGAGACACGGCAGCATCGGAGCGACTAGCTGGGCTCGAAGACCCCTTCAGTGTGTTTAGATGTCGCGGCATCATGAACTGTGTTGCAGTGTGTCCTAAAGGCCTAAACCCCACTCGCGCTATTGGTCATATACGCTCGATGCTAATCGAACAGAGCGCTTAAGCTAGTCCCTGCTGGCGAGAGGTTTACCGCTCGCTGATTGTCGAAAAGGATGACAACCAATGGAAGGATTTGAGGATAAGTCGGCGAGCCCAATGCACCAGTTATGGGATAGCGGTCATTTATCTGGCGCTAATGCCGAATACGTCGAAGCGCTCTATGAGTCTTATTTGGAAGACCCCGCTAGCGTGCCAGATCAATGGTCTGTTTTCTTTGCAGAATTGCCTGCAGGATCTGCGAATGGTAAGGGGGATGTCTCGCATGCGCGCATTCAGCAAGACTTCAAAACGCTAGGCAAGCGCAGCCGCTATACGCCACTTCTCAGTAACGATGCGATTGTCAACTCGGAGCACGAGAGCAAACAAGTTCAGGTCATGCAACTTATTAGCTCATACCGAGTGCGGGGACATCAAAAAGCGGCGCTCGATCCGCTTGGCCTCATGCATCGCGAACGCGTAGCTGATCTAGAACTCGAATTCCACGGTCTTGGGCCGCTCGACTCTTCGACGGTTTTCCAGACAGGCTCACTTTTTATAAGCAAAGACAAAGCGCCACTCGGCGAGATAATTGAAAACCTCGAACGCATCTACTGTAGCGCGGTTGGCTACGAGTTTATGCACATCGTGAATCTCGAAGAGAAGCAGTGGATAGAGCAGCGCATAGAAAGCAACGATGGGATACCCAACTTCGGCGCTGACATCAAAACCCACCTTCTCGAGCGACTGACCGCCGCAGAGGGTTTGGAAAAACATCTCGACTCGAAATACCCCGGCACGAAGCGTTTTGGCCTCGAGGGCGGTGAAAGCTTAATACCTTCTCTCGACGAACTCGTGCAACGCGCGGGTAGCGCAGGGACTAAGGAAATCGTGCTCGGTATGGCTCACCGCGGCCGGCTCAATGTGTTAGTAAACCTTCTTGGCAAAAATCCTGCTGACCTTTTTGATGAGTTCGAAGGTAGGGCGGTTTACAAGAGCTCAGGAGATGTGAAATACCATCAAGGTTTTTCCTCTAACATAATGACCGCTGGCGGCGAAGTCCATATGGCAATGGCCTTCAATCCTTCACATCTCGAGATTGTAGCGCCTGTAGTCGAAGGCTCTGTACGCGCACGTCAGGTTAGGCGTGGCGATACTGACGGCTCTAAAGTGCTGCCTATTATTATCCATGGAGACGCAGCATTTGCAGGACAGGGTGTCGTCATGGAAACATTCCAGATGTCGCAGACCCGCGCTTACAGAACGGGCGGCACCGTACATATTATTGTTAATAATCAGGTCGGCTTCACGACAAGCCGTCAGGATGACGCTCGCTCCACCGAATATTGCACAGACGTTGCTCGCATGGTGCAGGCGCCTATATTTCACGTCAATGCAGACGACCCCGAAGCAGTGCTTTTCGTGACACAACTTGCTTTAGATTTCCGCAACAAATTTAAAAAAGACGTTGTCATCGATCTTATTTGCTACCGCAGGCGCGGCCACAACGAAACGGATGAACCTTCGTCTACGCAGCCGACTATGTACTCAGTGATAAAAAGTCATAAATCGACGCGAGTCCTATACGCCGAGCGGTTAGCGAACGAAGGATTGATTTCTAAGGAAGACTCCGACGCACTAAATACGACTTACCGTGACGCGCTCGACAATGGCGAACACGTGGTTAAGAGTTTGGTCAAAGAGCCGTCGGTCGAACTCTTTGTCGACTGGAGCCCGTACATAGGTCACAAGTGGAGCTCGTTCTACAACACGTCGATTCCGCTCAAGAACCTTAAGGGGCTCGCTAAAAAGCTATCCGCAGTACCTGAGGCATTCAACCTTCAGCGTCAGGTTGGCAAAGTGATGGCCGATCGCAAGAAGATGGCGGAGGGTACGCTGCCCGTTGATTGGGGCATGGCTGAAAGCCTCGCTTACGCAAGTATTTTGACCAGCGGCAATATGGTTCGTATCACGGGACAGGATGTCGGCCGTGGAACGTTCTCACATCGACATGCAGTACTTCACGACCAAAAAACTGGTGATGCGCATGTCCCGCTGCAAAACATTTCCGCTGATCAAAGCCTTTTCCGAATTTACGATTCGCTGCTTTCAGAGGTTGCTGTCTTAGCGTTCGAATATGGCTTTGCAACCACCACACCCAATGCGCTAGTAGTCTGGGAGGCTCAGTTTGGCGATTTCGCGAACTCAGCACAGGTTGTTATCGATCAATTTATTACGAGTGGCGAGCACAAATGGCAACGCCTCTGTGGCCTGACGATGCTGCTTCCCCATGGCTATGAAGGCCAGGGGCCTGAGCACTCTTCGGCTCGTCTAGAGCGCTTCCTACAACTCTGTGCAGAGCATAATATTCAGGTCTGTTTGCCCACTACGTCGGCACAAGTTTTCCACATGCTTCGTAAGCAAGTGCTCTGTCCAATGCGCAAGCCTCTGGTTGTTATGTCGCCTAAGAGCCTACTCAGGCATAAGGAAACGGTGTCAACCCTCGAGGAAATGGCCGAAGGCAGCTTCCAAGTGGTACTCGACGAGATAGATGACACTATCATCCCTGAGAAAGTGCGTAAGATCGTCGTGTGCTCTGGAAAGGTGTATTACGACCTGTTGGCCGAGCGACGAAAGCGTGAAATCACCGACATTGCGATCATCCGGTTAGAACAGCTCTATCCTTTCCCTGCGAAAGAATACGAGGCATGTTTGCTGCGCTATCCAAACGTACAAAAAATCGCGTGGAGTCAGGAAGAGCCTAAAAACCAAGGGGCGTGGTATTCGAGTCAGCATCACTTCCAGCGGCCAATTAAAAAGCATTTCCCTAAAATTGTATTAGGTTATGCGGGGCGCGAGGCCTCTGCGGCTGCCGCGGCTGGTTATCCAGCATTGCACCTTGCGCAGTTAGAGAAATTCCTCGACGACGCCATGAAGTAACAGGTTTGAGAGGTAACCCGATTTATCACAACGTGTAAGATAAGAATTAGAATATAGATTATCGAGCCGCTTAGCGGCCGTTCTTCAAAAGGACTAGACATGACTATTGAGATTAAGGCGCCAACACTCCCTGAGTCGGTTCCCGATGGCACTATTGCAACCTGGTATAAGCAGGTTGGCGACAGCGTTACGCGTGACGAGCTTCTGGTTGATATCGAAACCGACAAAGTCGTCATCGAGGTGGTTTCGCCCACCGATGGCGTTTTGCAGGAAATATTAAAAGAGACCGGCGACACAATTGTAAGTAATCAAGCG
>LICD01000116.1 GCA_001438145.1 OM182 bacterium BACL3 MAG-120619-bin3
CTCGCCGCCGTGGTGCTCGCGTTTATTTTTGTGACCATGGGCGTGGTGTTGTGGCGAATTTTTGGCATGTTTAAACTCGCTCGCCGCAGGCGCGCAGCGCCTAATCTCCGGCCGCTGCGCCGCTCGCGTACAGCGAGCCGCGACGATAATCCACCTACAACCTCGTGGCCGATGCTTGCGATGCTTGCGATATTAGTGCCGTTTGGCGTCGTCACTGCGAGCCTTCCAGTACAGGCTGGTCCAATCATCACGCGGCACGACGTGGCGAGTGGTTCGTATGAAATCGCCACAAGTGATTTCCCTGCGGTGTTCTTTCTCGAGCAACAGGGGCCGCGCAAAGTCTGTGTTGCAACGCTTATCCATGCTCAGTGGGCAATCACTGCGGCGCATTGTCTTGATGAAACCTCATTAAAAGCGTCGCTCGAAAGCGGCGCGACTTTTCAGGTACAGCTTGCCAATGAAACGCGGGCTATCGATGCGTTCGTCATTCATCCCCTTTATGATCAGGCCTCTGCCCGTGATGTCGATCTTGCATTACTGCGCTTTAACGCCCCAGTTCCGTTTCCACGCCCTATCTTGCTTGCCGATGGGGATGTCAGCGTGGGCCAGCTCATTCATGTGTTTGGATGGGGCTTCACAGGGCAGGGGCTGTCTGGCCGGGATCATGACGATGGCAAGTTTCGGCGCGCAAGTAACCGTCTCACGCGGGTGGATAGCCGCCTCAGTGTCCTTTTTGATGACCCGCGAGTCGATAGAGGCTCTACCGAAGACCTCGAGGGAATGCCGAGTCTCGGCGACAGCGGCGGCCCTGCACTAATAAGCACTCCGCAGGGCTATGTGCTCGGCGGCATCACTGTAGGTGAGGTCATTGGCGCAGCGTTTAACGAAGAGACGCAGGGAAGCTATGGCGCGGTTGCCGTGTTCGAGTATCTTCGCCTGCATCGCGACTGGATCTCGAGTGTTGTCGGAATAAGCCTCGAGAGTCGGTCTTTTACCCCCTAAGATTTTTCGTATCACGCCGAGCATAAAGTCGTCTATTTCGGGTCTACTCTCTGGTGGATCTGCCAATCCAGCAAATCATATCGCTATCGATCTAGGGTTTGATCCAGAAACTAATCGAGGCTGCCTAGCTAGCTATAAAGCGGATTCGCTCACAGTATCATTCAATTTATTGCCTTAACGAGTTGGCCTTTGCCGAATACTCGTACGGGCAGACAAGGAGGCTTGCCAATGATTGCGCGCGTGTTTATGAGTTTAGTAGTTTTGTTTTCTATTATTCTTTGGGCTGGCTATTTCTACCTCGGCTCAGCCGCCAAAGCAGGCATCGAATTCGCCGGCGAATCGGCGTTAAAGACCGAGGTGAGCGTCGACTCGCTCTCGCTATCACCACTTAACGGAAAAACCAGCATTCGAGGCCTATCGATAGCTAATCCTGCGGGATTCTCAGAAGGGCCTGCGATTCTGCTGGGTGCCGTTGAGGCGGAAGTAGATATTAGTTCGATTTTTGGTGACACAGTAGAGATCGAACTGCTGCGGCTAGCTCAGCCGCAGATTAACTACGAGACCAAAATAACTAGCGATAATCTGCGTGCATTGCTGGCGAATCTCCCCAGCGGTGATGACGGTGCCGCGTCAGAGTCAGCGCCTGCGTCGACTAAAAAAATCCTTCTCAAGCGTCTCGAAATACTCGGGCCACAGTTGGCGATTGTAACGGGCTTGGGCTCGACTCAAGTCACTTTGCCCGACATTATCCTGACCGATATAGGTGGAACGGGGGATGGAGCATCGGCTGCCGAGGCAGCTGAGATTGTGCTTAGCGCGTTGATAAGCTCGATTGGTGCGGCTAATTTGCCAAGCCTCGATCAAGTCAGACAAGGATTCGAAAATCGCGCGCGCGAAGAGGTTGAAAAGATCGAAGATACGGTAACAGAAAAGGTAGAAGAGGCGCTTGGCACGTCGGTAGAAGATCTCAGTAACAGGCTGCGCAGTTTGCGGAATTAGCCTAAGCAACTGCGCCTAGTTCGCAGGGCGCTCTCTTAGCAAATTAGACAGCCCATCGCTCTCCACACGCACCTAATCCTAAATAAACTCTGTTCAATACTAAGCCGTTTAACTGTCGTCAGTTAGACGGCTTGTTTGTTATTATCTTGCGGTATTCATTTTTCACACACGACTAACTTTTACAGCGGCAAGTGTCGCAGGAGCATTTTTATGACTATTCAAGTGGGCGACAAAGTACCAGCGATCGGCTTTCAGGTGATGACAAGCGAAGGGCCTAAGCCGCTGAGCAGTGACGAGTTATTCGCCGGCAAGAAGGTGGCTTTTTTTGCCGTGCCGGGCGCATTTACCCCAGGCTGTTCGATGACTCACCTGCCCGGTTTTGTTGTGAATGCCGATGCGATAAAGGCGAAGGGTGTCGACACTATTGCCTGCATGTCGGTTAACGATGCGTTTGTTATGGGTGCTTGGGGCCAGGCACAGAATGCCGAAGAGATCGTGATGCTGGCCGATGGCAATGGGGATTTCACCGCAGCGATTGGTCTCTCGCTAGATGCGAGTGGCTTCGGCATGGGGCAGCGCGCTCAGCGTTTTGGCATGATTGTCGAAGACGGCACGGTGACCTATCTAGGCATAGAAGCGCCAGGTGAGATCAAGGTTAGTTCGGCAGACGCAATTCTCGAGCAGCTCTAGAAAGCTTGCTGTCATAGAGGCTGTCCGATACTAAGCGCGAATAACAGCACTTAGTATCGGCCGGTGGCAATCGCGTGAAGACAACACTGCGCGTGGTATGAATCAATAAGAAAAACAGAGGCCAACAATGAGCGTGCATGCAGAGTTGAGTGAAAGCGAGAGTATCGAAACCCCTCTAAGGTCGCGCATAGGTCTCGTGCTTGGTCCTGCTGCTTTTCTTGCTATGCTCTTTTTTGTCGACCTCGACCCAAGTAATCCCATGGTTACGCGCATGGCTGCCGTCATTGTATGGATGGCAATCTGGTGGATTACCGAGGCGATCCCGCTGTCTGCGACGGCACTTCTTCCTATCGTGCTCTACCCGCTGCTCGGCATCATGCGCGGGCGCGCGCAGTCCGCTGCTGGTCTTATCGACGCCGAGGGGGCAGGTCTACCGGCGGGGGTTGCTCTAGGTGACCTCGACATTGTTTATCCCAATGTTGCCGCGCAGTACATGGACTGGATTATTCTTCTCTATCTGGGCGGGTTTATCATCGCCACCGCGGTCGAAAAATGGAATTTGCATAAGCGTATCGCACTCAGCATCCTGCGCATCATTGGTGGCAAGCCGCATCGTTTAGTGCTCGGTTTTATGATTGCCACTGCGTTTTTATCCATGTGGCTGTCGAATACGGCGACGGCAATGATGATGATGCCTATGGGCATGTCGCTTGTGTTGCTTTACGAAGAACTTAATGAGAAGACGCGGCTCGCCGGCGGCCAAGTAGACGCTCGGGCGCCCAATTTCGCGCTCACGTTACTCTTAGGCATCGCCTATTCAGCGTCTATTGGCGGCGTTGCGACGTTGATCGGCACGCCGCCCAACGGCGTGCTCGTCACTCAAATGGGGCAGATATTCCCGGACGCCCCCGAATTTGCCTTTATGACGTGGATGACTTTTGCGCTGCCCATGAGTCTGGTCTTTCTATTCACCAGCTGGGTTTTGCTTACGCGCTTCGTGTTCCCACTGCCTGCCACTACACCTTTTAGCGGCAAGGCTTTCATCGCCGACGAAATAGAGAAGCTTGGTCCGATTACCACGGAAGAGCGAAGAGTGCGTGGTGTGTTTATTGCTGTCGCTTTGCTGTGGATGACTCGTAAGGAAAGGCTTTTCGGCGCAGAGGTCGATATTTTCGGCTGGAGCCACTACCTCGATCTGCTGTTTATTCAGTTTGGCGCGTCCCCAATTAGCTCGCTTATCGACGACGGCACTGTGTCTATCGCAATGGCGCTGACGCTGTTTGTCATTCCTGCTAGTAAAAAAGTGGGTGGTCGCTTGATGGACTGGGAAGACACAAAGAATGTGCCTTGGGGTATTTTGCTTCTCTTCGGCGGCGGACTCGCGATTGCTAAGGGCTTTTCGACGTCTGGGCTTGGAACCTATATGGCGAGTCAGCTGCAGGTTGTTTTAGGCGATGCGAGCCCGTTTGCCATCGTGTTGAGTACGGTCGGGTTTATTACGCTACTCACCGAGGTGTCATCTAATGTTGCCACCATTTCACTCGCGCTTCCGATTATGGCCTCTCTGTCGCAAGCGATCGAGGTTCATCCGTTGCTGCTTATTATTCCAACGACACTCGCGGCTTCGTGCGCCTTTATGCTGCCTGTCTCGACACCGCCCAATGCGATTATCTATGCGTCTGGGCGCGTGCCGATCACCAAAATGGTTATCGCGGGTATCTGGCTCGATATACTCTCGGTGATTATCGTAACCGCCTTTGTGTACACGCTAGGACACGTCGCATTCGATGTGCTCGGTGATTTCCCTAGTTGGGCAGTGCCGCAGCAGTAGATCAAACGCCGGCGGGCTTTTTAGCGGCGTCAGATAAAGCCGATTAAAAGCTCGTTACAAGCTCGTTAAAAGTGCCTCGTCATAAATAAGGCGGCGGCCTCCAGGACTATCGACCCACTTGCTTTGCGAGAGAGTACAGAATAGCGGCAGTGGCACCCCAGATCCGAAAACCCTCATAAGGCAATTCGAAAATAGTCCGATCGGCGCCTCGGTAGTGAGTAATCGAACGCGAGTACGCTGTGGGATCGAGCAGTAAGTCCAGCGGCGGGTGGAAAATATCGGCGACCTCATCGGGGCAGGGCGTCAGTGTCAGGCCTGCGTCGATAAGCCCTATTACTGGGGTAATCCTAAATCCTGAGGGTAGCGATATCTCGCCCATCTGTCCGATGACCTCGACCTCTGAGCGGGCGAGCCCTACTTCTTCTTCAGCCTCTCTTAAGGCGGTATCGATTATGCCATCGTCTTCTGCATCGCAGGTGCCGCCCGGGAGGCTGACTTGACCTGCATGAGATTTCAGTTTTTCGGAACGAAGGGTGAGTACGACGCGACTTGCTTGCGCGCTGGAAGGCCTTGAGACCGCTATTAATACTGCCGCTGCACGAAGTGAGCTTGGCGACAGAATGTCTTGGTGAATTCGGGGGTCGGCATGCTCAGTAGGGCGCTCAGCAAACGGCACAGGCATCGAGAAATGCCTGAGCAGGGCTGCGTAGGCGCACTGCTCAGTGACTTGCTTCTCGCGCCGCTGCGCAGCTTCTCTCGAAGAGTCTTTTATAGTTCCTCCAAGAGAGAAAGTGCTGAGTGGCTTCTTCGTGCTATCCATGCGCTGCCGCTAGTAATTGATCGTGATGCCAATAAACGCACGACGGGGTTCCCCTGGGAAGTAGCGGTCATCGGTAAACGACGTCCAGTCTGCGCGTTCGGCGTATTCGCGGTTGTCGAGATTTAAGATGTTCGCATAGATCTGAACCGAATCGTTTACCGTGTACTGCGTGCGCAGATTGAGTAAGTTATGACCCGAGTAGCTCGCTGTGTTCTCAGGGTTGGTGTAATACTCGCCCATGCTGACTAATTCGAGTTCGCTGGTCACGCGCTCGCTCGGTGTCCAACGAAGACGCAGATTACCGAACTGACGCGGTGCCGTATCAACGTTGTTGCCTTGGATATCAATCCCGCCAGAGATTTCAGAATTCTCGTAAGTATGTTCGGCGAAATTGTAGACTGCCGCTAGGGCGAGTGTGTCTGTGATATCGAGCCCAAGCGAAAACTCAAGGCCGGTGTGTTGAGTATGGCTATTGTTGAGATTGAGTCGATCGCTGTTGGTGACGATCTCGTTCTGCTTGTCCATGAAGTAGTAGCCAGCTGAGTACGCCCAGCCTTCACCTGCGCCTTTAAATTCAACCTCGTAGCTGTCGAGCTCTACCGAGTCTAGGTCTGCGATGTTCTGGTCGTTCTGCAGGCGATACATTTCGCTCGCCTGCGGTGCGCGGAAGCCACGCTGCGCACGCAATTGCAGGCTATGGAAATCATTGAGTGCATAGCTCAGACCCAGTTTGGGCGAGAGATTGGTGAAGCTATCGCTGCGATCTCCAGGGCGGTTATATCGACAGCCAAAGCGGCAAGCAACGCCGAATTCATCGGTGCGGCCGTCGATCATTCGGTTGTCGTAATCGTAATTTGTGTCTTCGACACGCAGTCCTAGCGACAGGTCCCAGCCGGATTGGAAGCTCTGCTCATAGCTTACAAACGCGGCAACCTGCTCGATATCAACCTGATAGTCGTAGTGTTTACCCTGCGGGATTGAGTTGCGTAAGAAGAACGAACCCTCAGTTGGATTGGGCTGAGTCTGTGTGAGTGAGCCATCGGTCACCTCGGCATCGAAGCCGACGGCGAGTTCGGCGCCATTGGCAAGTCGGTAAAGGCGACCGACTGCAAGCCAATGCTCTGATGCGCGGTTTCTTCAACAGGTTGGCCAGGCAAGAAGTGCTGGATAAAATTCATGTCGATGTCGCGCACATAAGGCGTGAGAACGACATCCCAATCGCCGAGGGTCTTGGTAAAAGTTGTCCAAGCGCGCGTATTTTTGCTGTCGCGATACGCTTCGGGATTAGGA
>LICD01000117.1 GCA_001438145.1 OM182 bacterium BACL3 MAG-120619-bin3
ACCGCCTACCTCGACGCGACCGTGGTAGACGTGAGCAACAAACACCGCAGTCTTGGGTGCTTATTGGTCAATTCGCTGTGCGAGAGCATCAATTACGATAAAGAAATGAAGAAAGTTGTGCGCAGTTCTCAGGCCACTATTCGCAAGGCGCTCTTGGCTCGGGTTAAAGAGGCCCATAAAGCGGGCAAAATAAAGAAAGGTTTTAGCGCCGAATTTGCGACAGACGTGATACTAAACACGCTTTTCGGTGCGCGTGTTAATTCTCGAGATGGTAAAAATGCTAAGCAATTGAAAGAGTTGCTTGATTTTAGCGTGGCAGCCCTCAAGAAGTAAGGCGGGTTAGGGTGCGCCCCGCAGAAAGTGCAATTCCCACTTTTGCATCGTGGCTTAGGATTGCTATACTCGACTGCACTAGGGGGCGCGTTCTCGCGTCGATTTAAGTACTCAGGACATAATAATGAAGAAAATTGCTGGCAAGCGGAAATCCGACGATACTAAGATTGACCTCACGCCGATGCTCGACGTGGTATTCATCCTCCTTATCTTTTTTGTGGTAACAGCGACGTTCCTCTCGGAGACATCGATCAGCGCCGCGAGCAGCGATAACAACAACGATCAGCCGCCGCCAGAAGATGATGACAAGAAAAACATCTTGTTCGAAATCGGGCCTAACAATGAGATTATCCTCAATGGTAATCCGCGGCCTATTATTCAGACACAGATTCGCTCGAACATTGACCAGCTCAAAGCCGAAAACCCTGCTGCCTCTGTCATCATTCAGCCTAATAATGATTCCGACGTCGCTACTCTGGTTATGGTTATGGACGCGGCACGACAAGCGGGCATGGCTAGCATCTCGATAGTAGAGCCGAAATAAGCGGCTGAGCCGAGTTAATTTCAGGGCTTCACAAACAGTTGATAGTCTTCGTATACGACGCACCGCCTAGGCGGTGCGTTTTGCGTTTTAGCGATAGGAAATACTAAGTTATGAAGTCTCTTTGGAGTGATGAAGACGCGGCTCAGCGGTTGGCCGAAGGGGGCGAACTCGCACTCAGAGTCTACACGTCGAGGCTTCTGGGCCAGAATCCAGACCTCGTTCTACACGGTGGTGGCAATACGTCGCTCAAAGGGTTGAGTGTTACCGTATTCGGCGAGTCGGTAGAGACGCTCTATGTTAAAGGGTCGGGATGGGACCTTAAGACGATAGAAGCCGCGGGTTTTCCACCCGTAGACCTTAATTATTTGCAGCGCTTGGGCAAGCTCAACGAGTTGAGCGATACGCAGATGATGCGTGAGCTGAGGTTGGCACTGTTGGACCCGACGGCGCCAACACCGTCTGTCGAAGCAATACTGCATGCGCTAATACCGCATCGCTATGTCGACCATACCCATACCGATGCGGTTGTCACACTGAGTAATTCGGAGGGCGGCGCGGCACGTCTCGCCGAACTTTTCGGTAACGAAGTGCTGATCCTTCCGTACACGATGCCTGGTTTCGTGCTGGCGAAGCAGGTCGCTGAGGCAACGGCGGATACCGACTGGACTAAGCTTCGCGGTATTGTCCTACTCAACCACGGATTGTTTACCTTCGCCGAGGACGCGAAAGACAGCTATAACGCAATGATCGAATTAGTGACCCGCGCAGAAGACTTTATTGCCGGACAAGTTGATGACAGCGCCACTGAGTCTGTCATCCCACTTCGACCGTTCGACAGGCTCGCGTTCGCCGAACTGCGCTACGAGGCCGGCAAGGTATTTGGCTCGGCCGTGTTGGCAAGTCTCGATACTGGAGTTGATTCGCTGCGCTTTGCCGCCCACAAGGCCGCTGGACAACTTGTTGCGAGTGGCCCTCTCACGCCCGATCACACCATTCATACGAAGCCCTTTGGTGCGGTTTTTCCGCAGAGCCCTGTTGCGGGACTGCGCAGTTTCTGTTCAGACTATTCCGATTATTTCGGCGTACATGCGCATCCCGAACATCGCTGCTTAGACCTCATGCCCCGCTTTGGCGTGTGGATCGAGCGTGGAATCGTCAGGTTCGCCCCAAGCCTCAAAAGGTTAAAAATTGTCGAAGATATTGTCGCCCATACTATTCCGGCTATTCTTACCGGTGAGCGGTTAGGTGGCTGGCGGCCGCTGCCAAGAACGGACCTGTTTGATGTTGAATACTGGGAGCTGGAACAAGCGAAGCTTAAGTCTACGTCGACCGCTGCCGATCCGTCGCGCGAGCTTGAAGGCAAAGTTGCACTGGTAACAGGCGGTGCGTCGGGTATTGGCTATGCAACGGTTCTGCGCCTAGTTGCAGCAGGCGCTGTGGTTTGCGCACTCGACTTAGATGAGTCGACAGAGACTCTTTTCACAGGGTTGCCAAGTGTCTTGGGTATCCGCTGTGATGTAACCGATAGCAAGCAAGTAGACTCAGCAATCGATGCTTGTGTTTCCCAGTTTGGCGGCATAGATATAGTGGTTAGCAATGCTGGCTTTTTCCCTTCTAGCCAATCGCTCGCGGAGCTTGGGGATGAGGAGTTGGCGCGCTCGCTTGCACTGAATCTCACTGCTCACACCCGCCTCTTGAAGCTGTGTATTCCGCTTCTAAAGCTGGGATTCGACCCGGCGGTGGTGTTTATCGGTTCCAAGAATGTGCTGGCACCTGGCCCCGGCGCTGCAGCGTATTCAGCGGCTAAAGCAGGACTTGCGCAAGTCGCTAGGATTGCCGCGCTCGAGTTGGGTGGGCAGGGGATTCGCGTGAATACACTGCATCCCGATGCGGTGTATGACACGGCGCTGTGGACAGATGAGCTGCTTGACGCGCGCGCTAGCGCTTATGGAATGAGTGTCGAAGACTATAAACGTAAAAATGTGCTGCGCACCGAAGTAACGTCGGCAGACGTTGCCGAAGCAATTTTCTTATTCGCAGGCACGCGGCTCGGCAAAACAACTGGCTCTCAGATACCAGTCGATGGAGGCAATGATCGAGTCATTTAGCGGTATTCCTGCGGGCGCCAACCAATCGCCGCACACGTTGACTATTCGCTTCGATGCAGAGGTCGACCGCGTCGTGATCATTGATCAGACACGCCTGCCGCATGAATGTGTTGAGGTTGAGCTGAAGACGTCAGCCGATGCCTGCCACGCTATCTCCTCAATGCAGGTGCGCGGTGCGCCGTTAATAGGCGTAACCGCTGCCTTCGGCGTGTATCTTGGCCTTCGCGGCAAAGACGATGAAACCGCACGCAGTCTCAGCGCGTCGGTAATCGAGGCCCTCGCCGCTACGCGCCCGACGGCCATCAATCTGCGCTGGGCATTGGACAAGATCGAGACTCGCCTCGCGCGCTGTGAAAAAAACCTAGCCGAGATAGCGTTGCAAGCAGCGCTTGAATTGCACGCCGAAGATATCAATGCCTGTGCGATGCTCGGTGAATACGGCGCGCAGCGCCTGCAGGAAATATGGGAAGCGAAAGGTGAGCGCGCCGCACAGGCGGGATTGCCTGCCCCCGAGAGCCTGAATGTTCTAACTCACTGCAACGCAGGCGCTCTCGCGACAGTCGACTGGGGTACAGCGCTCGCTGTGATTTATAAAGCGCAGGCGCGGGCTATTCCACTGCATGTCTGGGTAGATGAGACGCGGCCACGCAATCAGGGCGCGTCGTTAACCTGTTGGGAGCTGGGCCAGCGCGGTGTTCCACATACCCTTATTGTCGATAATGCCGGGGGTCACTTGATGCAGCATGGTTTGATTGATTGCTGCGTGGTGGGCAGCGACAGGACAACGCTGCTCGGTGATGTCTGCAACAAAATTGGCACCTACCTCAAAGCGCTCGCTGCTGCTGACAATGGCATCCC
Source organism: OM182 bacterium BACL3 MAG-120619-bin3 (assembly GCA_001438145.1). Lineage (GTDB taxonomy): Bacteria > Pseudomonadota > Gammaproteobacteria > Pseudomonadales > Pseudohongiellaceae > UBA9145. The sequence continues at coordinate 3,844 of LICD01000117.1, forward strand.
TTTTTACGTAGCGTTACCTGTGTCGAGCATTGATTTTTCGCTGCGAGAGGGGCTAACCGAAATCCCTATTGAGGAGAGGGCGGCCGAGGAGGTCAGTCACATCAGTGGTCTCGATGATGAGGGGCGTGTCTCGCGCGTTCAGCTGGCACCAACTGGGACGGCGGTCAGTAATTACGGATTCGATGTGACGCCTGCACGGCTAGTAAGCGGCCTGATTACAGAGCGCGGCATCATCGATGCCGACGAGGCTGCGTTAACCAAACTGCGCGATTCTATAGCCTAACCCGGAGGCCAGCCGAGCTGGCGACCGCCTAAGATGTGCAGATGCAGATGAAACACTGTCTGGCCGCCGTTGCCTCCCGTGTTGATGACATAGCGAAAACCGTCGTCTGTCAGTCCCTGTTCCGCGGCAATGTCATTTGCGCGGAGCAGCAGCTTGCCCATTAGCGCCTCGTCTTCGGCGTCTGCCGATTTCACATCGGTTAAGTGCTTTTTGGGAATCACTAAAAGATGAGTTGGTGCGGCGGGGTTGATGTCTCGAAATGCATAAATATCGTCGTCGGAATAGACTTCGGTTGAGGGAATCTCACCGGCGATTATTTTGCAGAATAGGCAATCAGTAGCCATACTAGGTCCTCGAGTAGATGTGGTGGCGGTTTCGCCGTAAGCCGCATTATTTCAGGTTTATGCGCAATCGACTATCTAGTCTCGGGCCTAGTCTCGGGCCTAGTCTCAGGTCTAGTTTCAGCGCGTCGATGACGCCGAGCAAAGTGAAGGAAAGGGCATGGGTTCGCAGCCACAGGGTAAGTCAACTAACCGCACTTCAGGCGCGTGCAGTATTTCTTTCCTGGCCGCCGGCCTCGCCCTAATCGCTGCGGTGAGCGTTGCGCAAGAAGCACCGATGAAACGCTTCGGTTATCGCATTACCAACACATATCCTTCGGACATCAATGCCTTCACGCAGGGCTTGAGTTTTTACGAAGGGCATCTCTATTTGGGTACGGGTAAACGTGGTCAATCGCGGCTCACCAAACAAGCCTTAGAGACCGGAGAGGTGCTGCAAAGCATCGCATTGAGTAATCGTTATTTTGGCGAAGGTATCGAGATAGTTGGCGATCGAATTTTCCAGCTCACCTGGCAATCGAATCTCGTCTATGAATACGATCTCGCCACGTTCGAGCAGCGCGCAACGCATTACAATCCAACTGAGGGTTGGGGACTCGCTTACGATGGCGAGACACTGTATTTAAGCGACGGTTCTTCGACCCTGAACAAAGTAGACCCTCAAACATTCGCGTTTACACAGACGCTTGAGGTGACTTACAACGACCAGCCGGTTGCCAATCTTAACGAGCTAGAATTCATTAACGGTGAAATTTGGGCGAACGTCTGGCAGACCGAGTTTATCGTCCGCATCGATCCTTCTACAGGGATAGTGCGAAGCGTTGTCGACCTCAGCGGCCTCGCCGAACGGACAGCGCGCAACGGTGCCGAGGCTGTCCTGAATGGCATCGCGTATGACAAAGAGACTGACCGCTTGCTGGTTACCGGAAAATACTGGTCGAATGTCTTTGAGATAGAATTAGTCGAGCGTTAGTGTTGCGGCACAGTCTCTTTAGTAAAAAGCCTCTGCGTTTATTTTAATACCACCGATGAATCCGCAGCGCCTGAATTGGTGACACGACCGATAATCGCGGCACCGCTGTGACCGGTTCTAACGAGGTCTGCTAGGCAGGCTTGAGCATTCGCTTCGGGAACGGCCGCGAGTAATCCACCTGATGTCTGTGGATCGAAAAGCAGTTCGAATCGTGGGTCACTTAAAAAAGCGTCGCGGTTGAAAATCCCCTTTGCAACACGGCGATTACTCAAGTGCAGCGAGCTCTGTATGCCGGCGGACAGCAGCTCGAGGCTACCATCGAGGGTAGGGAGTGCGGCCAGAGAGAGTTCGGCTTCGACACCGAGTGGGTCGAGCATTTCGAAAAGGTGTCCGGCGAGGCCGAAGCCGGTGACATCGGTGCAGGCCCCCGCTCCGTGTTGTCTGATAATCTGCGAAGCGACTCTGTTTGATAGAAGCATTTGATCGATCGCAGATTCTATCCAGCGATGGCGGCTCATGCTGCGCATGTCGGCCGCAAAAAGCGTGCCTGTCCCGAGTGACTTGGTGATTATCAAGACATCGCCAGCGCGAAGATTATGTTTAGCGAGGCTCGAACTCGAATCGGCAAAAGCATTGATCGTGAGTCCTAATTGCAACTGAGGATTTTCTGCTGTGTGCCCGCCGAGTAGCTCGCAGTCGTTAGCATCGAGTTCGAGTTTGCAGCCGCGCATGAGATCGGCAAGGTTGTGCTTCATGATTCGTTCGCCTGCGAGAGGCAGACCGACAACGGCGAGTGCGGAGTGAGGTGTCTCTCCCATGGCATAAATATCGCTGAGGCAATGGTTTGTAGCAATACGCGCAAACAGCCAGGGATCATCGATAAACGCGCTAATTTGATCGATGCTTTGAAGTAAAGAGCGGCCATTTTCCAGCGGGATAATGGACGCATCCTCGATAGGTTTTCTAGCCGACTCGGCACCTTCATGCAGATCGTCGAGTACCTCACCTAGCATGCCGCCACCGACTTTTGCACCACAGCCAGCGCAGCGCATTGCGTGGCGTCGCAGAGCCGCTTCGGCTTCAGCATCGATCAACCCTTTCTCGAGGTCGAGTTCGGCTTCCAT
>LICD01000118.1 GCA_001438145.1 OM182 bacterium BACL3 MAG-120619-bin3
CTCTCTCGAGTCGATGGCAGCCCTGCTAGCTGGTTTAGATTTAAGCAGCCTAGACCCGGAAGTTGAGGTCGCGGTTTGCCCTACTAGCCTGCACATCGCAGTGGTAGCGAGGCAGCTGAGCACGGACGCTAGACTCTCGCGGATTAAAGTTGGCGCGCAAAACGTCAGTGACGCGGTATCGGGTGCCTTCACAGGTGAAATCGCAGCCGACATGCTAACTGACTTCGGAGTCAGCTTCGCATTAGTCGGCCATTCGGAACGACGAGAGTTGTTCGGCGAAAGCGACGAGTTGGTCGCAGCCAAGGCCGCTGCAGTGATCAGTGCAGGAATAACGCCGATTGTTTGCGTAGGCGAGACACTCGCGGAACGACAAGCGGGCGCAACAGAATTAGTCGTGCTACGGCAGCTCAACGCGGTAGTGCAGCGAATAGGCATCGAAGGCGTCGGGCAGTGCATCGTCGCTTACGAGCCAATCTGGGCAATAGGCACTGGCGAGACAGCATCGCCCGCTCAAGCTCAAGAAGTACACGCAGCACTTCGTGCGCAATTGCAGCAGCTAGACGCCGACCTCGCCGAGAAGACGCCAATCCTTTACGGAGGTAGCGTCAAGGCAAACAACGCAAGAGAGTTGTTCGCCCAGCCCGACATTGATGGCGGGTTAGTAGGAGGAGCCTCCTTAAAGGCCGATGAATTTAACGCGATCTGCGCAAGCGTCTAAGGCAACTCTTTGTGGTTGTAACAGGCGCTCAGGCCAGAAGCTAATACTAGTAAGAGTATAGAAATGGAATCAATCATCGTTATAGTGCACATCGTAGTGGCGGTAGCCATCGTTGGGCTCGTCTTGCTTCAACAAGGCAAAGGCGCCGATGCCGGCGCTTCTTTCGGCTCGGGTGCCTCACAAACTGTGTTCGGCTCATCGGGTTCGGGCAACTTCCTAGTTCGCGCGACAACAGTGTGTGCAACAATTTTTTTCGTCACCAGCCTCTCATTGTCGCTTGTGGCAAAGAACCAAACTGGCTTTGGAACAACCTCTGGCATGCCAGTTGTTAATCCAGAGCTTCTAGAAACTCTGTCTACCAGCCAGCAGCCTGACCTTCCTCAGTTAGACGAAGAAATGCCGGCAGTGGAAGACAGTCAGGCAGATGTTCCGACTCTGCCAACTGGCGATGATCTCTAGCGTTCGAGTCGAACCTAGGCGATAATACGCGCCGGTTACAGGAACCATCTACTCTCTGTAAAAAGAAAGTAGCGTAAGAAAAAGTATTGCGGACGTGGCGGAATTGGTAGACGCGCTAGCTTGAGGGGTTAGTAACTTCGGTTGTGGGGGTTCAAGTCCCCCCGTCCGCACCATTACTTTGTAATGTGTGCAAAAAACAGAGCTTTGATATCTTAGTAGATCTCAAGGCTCTTTTTTTTTGCGTGAGGTTTTTGCGTGAAGTTTTTGCGTGGAGCTAATACTCCGAAAACCTCCCGTCCTCTTCAATCGCCGAATAGTCAGCGGCGATGTTTCCCGCGCGTGTTTCGATGTGCTGTGTCATCGATGGATGAGAGAATATATAGAAGCGCTCTGCAAGCATGCACTCATACACCCACTGCGCGAGCGCGTCGGGTGCGATACCGCTCTCGATTACTGCGGCGAAGCCAGATACACCCGGATCGAACGCCTTCTTGTCGCTAGCCGATTGCTGCGCGAGTGAAGGTTTGTTTATGCCTGCGTTGTGAATATCGGTTCGCACCCATGCCGGACACAAGACGCTCACCCCGATGTTCTCAGCCTGCAGGTCTTGTCTAATCGATTCGCTGTAGCCCACCACTGCGTACTTGGTAGCGTGATAGGGTGACATTGATGGCCCAGCGATATGCCCCGCCATAGACGCAGTGTTTATTATGTAGCCACCTTCGCCGTGCGATCTAATCAGGGGCACGAAAACTTCGACGCCGTAGACTACGCCCATTAGGTTGATGTCCACGATCCAGCGCCAGTCTTCGAGCGGGATGCTGCCAGGCTTTCCGGCGAGGCTAACGCCGGCGTTATTAATAACGATATGAACCTTGCCGAACCGTTCGACAGTAAAGTCGGCGGCACTTTTGACCGACTCAGCCTTCGCCACATCGCAGACTATTGTCTCGACATCGAACCCGCTCTCCGCAAGCAATGCCTTTGCTGTGTTTAATCGCTCTTCATCGATATCTGCCAGAACGACCTTTGCGCCGTGCCCTGCAAAGACTTTGCCTAGAGAAAGCCCAATGCCATGGCCGCCGCCGGTAATAAATACAACTTTATTCTGAATTGTGTTCATGCTTGTGCCTTTGTTTAGTTTGCTCCCGTTTTCAGTCTAGCGTTTTTCGCTAAGAGAGTGGGGGAAATGCCGACTATTTATTTGTTCTATTGATCTTACGAGTTCGTCTTGGCATTGGTTCTTTTGCTCCCTCGCCATAGACTGGCTTTACCTTCTATACTGTCAACTCAATCTGCGAGGGAACACATGACAATTAAGCTCTATCACTGCAAACGCTCACGCTCGCTAAGGCCACTTTGGACGCTCGAAGAAATGGGATTGGACTACGAGTTAATCACTATGGAGTTTCCGCCGAGACTCACCTACCAAGGTTATCTGGCGATCAATAACCTAGGTACGGTGCCAACGCTCGTCGAAGGCGATGTGACGCTCACTGAGTCGACCGCTATGGCGCTTTACCTCGCGGAGAAACACGGGCCGACGAATTTGACGCTTGGCCCATCGGATGCCGATTATGGCTTGTTCCTAAATTGGCTGCATCGAAGCGATGCGACGCTCACATTCCCGCTAACGCTAGTGCTGCGATATACCCAGCACGAACCCGAGGAGCGCAAGAATCCGCAGGTAGTCGAAGACTACACTAAGTGGTTTTTCTCGCGACTTCGTTCGGTTGAAACTGCACTCGAGGATCGTGAATACCTTTGCGCGGATCGGTTTACGCTTGCAGATATAAGCATCGGTTTCTCGCTCGTGTTTGCTGAGTCGCTCGGATTGGCAGGCAGTTTCAAGACCAATACTGCGCGTTATCTAGCGATGTTAAAAAAGCGGCCGGCATTCCAGCGCGCATACAATTTGTAGCTCAGGTTAAAGCAATAAAAACTGCCCAGAAAACTAAATAGGGAGAATAAAAATGGGAATCACTATAACCCCGTCTGGCCAAGCATGTGGCGCATCGATAACAGGAGTGGATCTATCTCAACCGCTTGCAGACGAGCAGATAGCCGAAATCCGCGCGGCATGGCTCGAGCATAAAGTGCTGAGCTTTCCTCATCAGTCTATGACAGACGATGACCTCGAGCGTTTCACTCTTTCGTTCGGCGCATTTGGAGACGACCCCTTTATCGCACCAATTGAAGGTCGGAAAAATATTATTGCTGTGGAACGGAGGGCGGACGAGAAGGCGCCGCTATTCGCAGAAAACTGGCACACCGACTGGAGCTTTCAAAAAGCACCGCCGGCTGGAACATGTCTTTACGGAATAAAAATACCTTCGAAAGGGGGCGATACACTATTTGCGAATCAGCAAAAGGCATGGCATGACATGCCGGCATATCAGCAGGAGAAATACCGTGATCTTGTCGCAATACATTCTGCTAAGTCGGCGTATTCTCCAGAGGGCATGTATGGGAAAGAAGATCAGACGAGTGATCGCAGCATGAATATCCGGCCCTCTGAGGATGCACGCAAACTGCAAACACATCCGCTTGTGCACAAACATCCCGAAACAGGCGTCGAAGGCTTTTACAGTTGCCTCGGTTATATAGTTGGTCTGGTCGACAAAACAGAAGAGGAGGCTTTCACGCTTCTCAAAGAGCTAAGCGACTGGCAGGGCAAGGAAGAGTTTGTTTATACCCACAAATGGCAGCCGCAGATGCTAGTTATGTGGGACAACCGCGCGTTGTTGCATAGAGCAACGGGGGGCCATGAGGGAGAGGACAGGCTGCTGCATCGCACCACCATTGCCGCGTACTAATGCGAAAGCCGCGCTGCCTTCTATAATTCTTGAAGGCAGCACGTTTTCTCGATTACTTCTGTGGACAGACTAAAAACTTTTTGCCTGTAGATTTTGAGTTGTACTGCGCAACGATGTCAGCGTCTAACGCCTCTGCGAGGGAGATCTCGTTAGTGTAGTGGCTGGCGAATGTTGTTTTCATCTCAGTCGCAACGCGTGTGCGTAAACGTGTCGCCACTTCTTGGCCGACACGCGCTAGGAAATTAGGTAACAACCAGCCGCCAACTCCCCAAGCCATTCCATAGCCACGGTTGAGTGTTGTGGGTGAAGTATCGAGCCCACCATACAAATACACCTGCTTGTGCTTAACCGAGCCATAGATGCTGTATGCGCCTGGTGTGCGCGCCGCAGCAGCCTCCATGGCCGAGAGGATTGTTGAGGCTAATGTGCCGCCGCCAGTTGCGTCAAAGGCGAGTGTCGCGCCTGTTGCGTGAATGGCGTCGGTGAGGTCGGCCATAAAGGAGTCTTTGCTGCTGTTAACAACGTATTTTGCGCCCATCTCACGAAGCAAGGTCTCTTGCTCGTCTTTACGCACAATGTTGACGAGATCGACGCCGCCGTCGAGACAAATGCGGTTAAGCATCTGGCCGAGATTCGACGCCGCTGCCGTGTGCACAAGCGCAGTATGACCCTCGAGGTTCATCGTCTCGATCATGCACAATGCAGTCAGGGGGTTAACGAAACTCGACGCGCCGTCTTTTGCGGTATGACCTTCGAGAAGCGGCAAGCAAACAGACGCATCCACACAGCGATACTGGCCATACATGCCACCGCCCATCGCAGCGACTACTTTACCGTCGAGACTCTTTGCGAGCTCACTAGTGCCGGTCGCGACAACTGTGCCGGCGCCTTCGTTACCCACGGCAAGCGATTGCCCGATTCGTGCTTTCATCACTGCCATGCCTTGCTCGGAAACCGGCGCGCTTAAGACTGTGCCCGCACCGCTGCCCGATGATGACGCACTTGCCATAGACGCCCAGCCAAACATGACACCATGGTCAGAAGGATTGATTGGCGTAGCCTCAATGCGAATAAGCACTTCGTTCTCGCCTGGAGTAGGCATTGGCTGCTCTTTGAGCTCGAGGCGAAGTTCGCCCTCGGCTGTGAGCGTTGAAAACATCTGAAGGTAGGTCGAATCCGATGACATAGCGCGCCTCTTTGCTGATTTAATTAAGGCAAAGATTAGAACACACTTTGTCGCCGAATATCAGCCAAAGAGGCGGAGCTTACACCTTGTCAAAAATGGGAAGCGTCGCCTGAGTTAGTCTTTCCGCGTCATAGACCAAGGTGCCTCGGCGCCCATTGCCCGTGCGATGCCGACGATAGTCGCACCGTTAACAGTGCCACTCATGTCGTAAACCATTGGAGAGCCATCTCTGTCTATCCTAAAAGTGATTTCATTGGTTGATGCCACGCCCTCTTCGATCGCCCAGAGACGGCCGTTACCCAAATCAAATGTGCCAACGAGAGCATCGCCCGAAGTGTCGAGCGTTACGACAGCGTTTACCGCACCGAAGGGGCTGCTCATAGTGAAATCCCAGATGCCGTCGGCAGTGGGAGTTGCAGTGGAGGAAGTGCTTGTGGCGCAAGCAGATAGAGTTGAGAGTGAAAATAAGAGCGATAGAAAGAGTGGTTGAAAGCGTTGTCTGACCATGGGTTTTCTCCTTGTTGATTAATTTTCTTATAGTTAGAATTCAACGTACTAATGGTTCCTCTATAAAAACGCCCACAGTGATGAAGTAGATTATTGAACACTATATCCATCTGGGGAATAACGAATAGCGCTCGGAAAACGAAGCGCGTCTATAACCGAATGCCCAACAAAAATGGCTTCTTCATCTTTGCGCCGACTGCCATACGCGCGCATAAAAGCGCCTTCCTCGGCTCTGCTTGGAATCCCACCGCTTAGGGCAAGTTGAATTATCTGGGCAACTTCGTTTGGTTTTTCGCGCTGCGGATAGTGCCCGGCAGTAGGGAGTAACCAATAGGTGCTTTCAGCAGCTCTGTCATTCAGATAAGTGGCCCATACGTGATTAGAAATCCGTACAGGATTAATGTCATCGAGCAGTCCCCAGAGGTAAGCGACAGGGATATCGCTTCGAGACAAGTTGTTGAGCCAGCGCAATTCGTTTTCTGCGCGCTCTAATAGATATCGAGCTACATGGATAAGCGCGCTGTCTCCGTCGTTAAATTTAAAAATATCTGCGTAGGCGAGCGCCTCCGGATTCCCTTGGGTCATTCTAGGCACTGATTTCCGCGCTTGAATGAGTGCATTTCCACGGGCGGGGTCGAGCAAGGCGGTTTGTATGGGCATTAGGTTAGCAAGTGGTAAGAACATGCCGCTGTTAGATAAAAAGTGGTAATTAATTCTGTATTCCGCGGGCTGTGTATCGAGGTAGTGGCCAACAAAAGCAAGGCCAATACTGACACCTCTGTCATGTGTATAAAGAGCGAAATCATCGAATTTGATTATTTCTCTTACGAAATAGTCCAGAATTTCAGCATTCTCTTCCAGCATATAACTGAAATT
>LICD01000119.1 GCA_001438145.1 OM182 bacterium BACL3 MAG-120619-bin3
GTCTGTGCTACCTCACGCGGCGCTGCGCCTAAGTGCTGTTGAAACAGCCGTCCGAGTTGCCGCTCGCCTATCAAGAGTTTCGCTGCGAGTGCGCGAGGCGTGCTGACGTCCAGAAAGCCACGCTCAATCATCTCGAGTGCACGGGTGACTTTCCATGATCCGCCAGTCCACGCTGGCGTGCCGGGGGAAGACTCTGGCCTGCAGCGCAAACACGGGCGAAAGCCCGCCGTTGCCGCCGCCGCGGCAGACCGATAGAGCTGGATGTTTTCTTGTTTGGGTATTCGTACGGGACAGATAGGACGACAATAAATACCTGTCGTCAGCACGCCGATAAAAAAGCGTCCGTCATAGCGAGGATCTCGCGCTTGTCGCGCACTCTCGTAAACGGCGGTATCTAGAAGGGTGGCACCATCGGCTAGTTGCAGTGGCTTCATCGTTCATGTGCAGGCTAACGACGCGCCTGCCCTCTCCTATTCTGCGAGCTCAGACCACAGCATAGGCGAGCGCGGCGCGTGACACTAGCCGTAATCGGACGTGATTACAGAAACAGCCACGGCGCGCTAGTAATGCACTCGCGCTATTCTGCTGATTCAGCCTGAGGCAGTCGGTAAACGATCATCGCATTGCCTCCTAATTGACCAAACTGTGCGTAGCCGGAGTTAACAATGAGGTAGTCACCGGCAACGACAGGTCCCGCTGCGTCGATCGCACCCCCGCTCGCAGGCACATTGTTTATCGTGGCGTAGTCTAATTTGGTGTCGAGCTCCCAGACCAGTTCACCTGTCTCGCGATTATGCGCAAACAAGAAACCGTTAAGCGCGCCAGCAAGCACGACATCACCCACAACGGTAACCGGTGCGGAGTAAGCTTCGGAACAGCTAAAGCCAAGGCCAACGCAGCGCTTAGGCGCCGCTGCATACCACAGGGTCTCGCCGGTCTTCATATCGATTGCGTGCAGACCCGGCAACGGTTCGCCATCGCCTCCGGGGATTCGATCCGACACAGGCACGTAAACCACGTCGCCTTCGAATGCCATGCCCCAATGAATACCTCCAAGTGGGCTGCCGCGGCCTACGCTAACCCGCCAGAGCACTTCGCCTGCGTTATCGGGATCTAGCCCAAGAACCTCTGCGCCCTTTGTGCCGGCGACAACAATGTCTTGACCGTTAGACAGTGTCGCTGCAAGTACCGGTGCGCCAATGTCTACATCGGGGCCAGGCTTCTGACAGTTTGGATGTTCTGCGCTCATGGTGCAGGCCATCGTGAACGCGTCTTGCGCAACTGTCTGCATCACCCAATCGATGGCGCCTGTCGCTGCATCGAACGCGATGACCGAGTCGCTTGTATCGCTTGTGGGTCGACTATAATTTTGCCCGCTTCCGGCATACACGCGGTTGCGTTTCGCATCGAACGTGGCTGAACCCCAAATCGGCGCGCCCGACGGGGCCATGATGTCGTTGCCCACCGCATTGGTGCCTACGACCTGTGCCTCGTCCATAATGAAGGTTTGCCACAGAACATCGCCGAGCGCTAAATCGAGCGCAACAACGTTGCCGCGAAATGTGCAGCACACATGTTGAGGATTACCGGCACCGGCAACTTCCATCGACGACACAGGGACAAACACGACTCCGTCGTGTACGACTGGCGCGCCGGTGCTCACTGCCCAAGGATTCGCGTCTGGGTCAGCATGCCAATGCTTGCTGCCATCGCGCATGTCTAAGGCGTAAACGCGGTTAGATTGATCGGCGACAATTGCAACCGTCGCGTCTAAATCTGCCACATAGACGATCGTCGGCGCGGCGCGTACCTCGGCAATGGCGGCGTAAGTCCAATAATGGCAGCCTGTCGCCACATCTAACGCATACACCTGACCCGAGGGCGAACCCATGACCATCACGCCATCCACCACCGCAGGCTGCGCACGCGCAGCCGAGGCACCTTCGACGCCGAAGGCCCAAGCGACCTCGAGATCCGCTAGATTGGCTGAATTAAGCGGAGACTCAGGCTGGAACCGCTGTCCGTTTTCGGTCACGCCCCAGCCGTTCCAGCTCCCCGTCGCGGCAAGATTAAGTTCGCCCATAGGCTCTTTGCAGGCGGTAAATCGTTCGAGTCTGTCTCGGTTATATTCTGCGTCGGTTAAATATTCGGCTATCGTGATTTTCTGATCGTCGCTAAGATTTTGGCCCTGAGTACGCATAATCCCATTGTTGAGCGCGTGATAAATCGCATTGGGATTATAGTCCCCCAGCGCCTCGCGACTCGGCGCGCGATCCGACGGGTTGTTATGGCAAGCGGCGCAATTGGCAGCGTAAAGCGCCGCTGCGTCTTCTGCCGATGCGGTGTCTTGAGCTGTCGCATTTGCAGATAGGCCGATGACGAAGAGCATCGCGAGTCGGTAACGACTCAGTACGCCGGCGATTGATCGAATGGCACAAAGATTACCAGCGGATTTAGCTGCATTGGCTTGCGGCCCGGCTGCGAATTTCGCGTTTGAGAATTTCGGTTTTAGAGATGAAGGGTTTGGGTGGGCGGTGGTCATCGTGTTCCAATACTGCAAAATCAACATGCAACTTCCTCTTTCCTATCGGTGTAATACATCGAACGAGTGCGGTGATAAAACTATGCTAGATCGATTTCAGGCCACCTCGCGGCAAACCTACAGAAATCCCCACGCCATTACGTTTTTAAGCCACGGCGTTTAGCCTTCCAACTATACCCCAAGCCTTCGCTCAGCCAAAGGGCATGCACCGGCATAAGCGCTAGTGTATATTGAGTGCCGATTCGTGTGCCGCAACGCGAAGCCTCTTGGCTCAGCCTCTTGGCTAAAGCTCGCCGGCAACCGCCAAACTGCCAAATTAAAGTGCCACAAGAGATGAAGGTAACCACCCATGACCGATAAAGACAGCCGCAAATATTCAAAACTCGTCGTCGACGGAGTCGAGCAAGCACCGAGCCGCGCCATGCTGCGCGCCGTGGGATTCAGCGATGACGACTTTAAGAAACCACAGATCGGCATCGCGTCCACATGGAGCATGGTCACTCCCTGTAACATGCACATAAACAAGCTCGCCGAAGACGTAAACAAAGCGACCGACGCGGCAGGCGGCAAAGGCATTATTTACAGCTGCCCGACTATTTCTGACGGCATATCGATGGGCACCGAAGGAATGAAATATTCTTTGGTTTCGCGTGAGGTCATCGCCGAAAGCGTCGAGACAGTCTCGGGCTGCATGGGTCACGATGGCATCATTACCATCGGGGGTTGCGACAAAAACATGCCGGGGCTTCTAATGGGCATGTCGCGACTAAATCGACCGTCGATTTTCGTCTATGGCGGCACAATTCAGCCCGGCCCGAACCACACTAATGTCGTGTCAGTTTTCGAAGCCGTTGGTGGCCACGCCGCCGGCAAGGTGTCGGATATTGAACTTAAAAATATCGAAGAGACCGCAATCCCCGGACCCGGATCTTGCGGTGGTATGTATACAGCCAACACAATGGCCTCGGCGATAGAAGCGATGGGCATGAGTTTGCCAAATTCCTCTGCGCAAGATGCAATTTCTCCTGAAAAACAGCAAGACTGTTTGGACGCAGGCGCAGCGATAATGCATCTCGTAAAAAATGACATTAAGCCCTCTGACATCATGACGCGCGCCGCCTTCGAGAACGCAATCAAAGTCGTCATCGCGCTAGGCGGGTCAACAAACGCTGTTCTCCATCTTATTGCGATGGCGTTTTCGATGGGCGTGGACATCGAACTCGACGACTTTACCCGCCTTGGCAAGAAGACACCGATGGTTGCAGACTTAAAACCAAGCGGCAAATATTTGATGTCGGAGCTAATCAAGATAGGCGGTATCCAGCCACTTATGAAAACCATGCTTGATGCTGGCATGCTTGATGGAAGCTGTATGACGGTTACAGGCAAGACTCTTGCCGAAAACCTTGCGAACGTGAAGTCCTACCCCGACGGCCAAGACATCATTCGCCCATTCGACAATCCAATCAAAAAAGACAGCCACCTGTGTGTGCTGCGTGGCAATCTTGCGCCGGGTGGTGCGGTCGCTAAAATCACCGGTAAAGAAGGCGTGTCGTTTACGGGCAACGCCCGCGTCTACAATTCTGAAGAGGAGTGTCTCGCCGGCGTGCTCGACGGCACAGTCGTCTCGGGCGACGTCCTTGTTATTCGATATGAGGGGCCTCGCGGTGCGCCGGGCATGCGCGAAATGCTCAGCCCAACGTCTGCAATTATGGGTAAAGGATTGGGTCAAGAGATCGCCCTCATCACCGATGGCCGTTTCTCTGGCGGCAGCCACGGCTTCGTTGTGGGCCATGTCACGCCAGAAGCAAGTGAAGGCGGGCCGATCGCGATCGTTGAAACAGGCGACAAGATTTCGATAGATGCCGACGCGAATACGGTCGAGCTACATATCAGCGATGAAGAAATTGCCGCCCGCCTTGCCAAATGGCAGAAGCCTGCGCCGCGTTACACGCGCGGTGTGCTGGCAAAGTATGCCGCGATGGTTGCCTCAGCCTCCGAGGGCGCTGTGACTGACAAGTATCTGTAACGGAGCATCGCTGTGGACGCAGTGTTTTTAACTCTGGCGGAAGCCATCGACGGAGGTGCGCTGCAGGCCGGCGCACTCTGGGCTCTGCGAAGCATCCCCGGCTTTCCGCCGATCATTCAAACCGTGCACATCCTCGGCATAGCAGCGATTATGGGAAGCGTCGTTATGATCAATCTGCGCATGCTGGGGCTAGCGCTCCCCAGCCAGCAGCTCTTTGAGATGAATACGCGCCTCATGCCGTGGCTGTGGTGGGCACTTCTAGCCAATGCTGTGTCGGGCGGTTTCTTCTTGTTCGCACGTCCCTTTCGTTATTTAGACAATCCTGTGTTTTTGTGGAAGCTCGCTTTTTTACTCCCCGCAATAGCGCTTAGTTTTTTAGTCTATCGAATCAGTCTTCGCAGCGAGGACATTTGGTCACGCACAGCAGCGAGACGCATAACGAGCAAGCTTGCTGCGTTGCTTTCTCTCGGACTCTGGATAATGACTGCCATGGCAGGACGCTGGATCGCCTATGCGGAGTATCTTTACTATCCCGCTTAGCTGATGACACCCGAACCAAAAGTACGCGACAGAGAACTTGCGAATTTCATCATCGAGCTAAACACCACCTAGAGTGAGCGTCATGTTAGAGGAACTATTAAAAGCCCCTTTCTGGATTGACATCGAGAACTGGCCGCTTTCTTGGGAGATTGGCGGTACGTCTTGGTTTCCCTTTCTCGAATCGATTCACGTAATCGCCGCGGCGTTGCTTGTCGGCGCGATTGCGACGATAGACCTGCGGCTTCTCGGTGTCGGCGCCGTTCGCTACCCGCTTTCAACGCTCGGTCGCGAAATCCTTCCCTGGGTGTGGGGTGCATTCATGGTCGCGACCATCACAGGGCTAGGCATGTTTATTACCCGCGCCGCCTCTCACGTTGTTAACCCAGCGTTCCAATGGAAAATCTTTCTACTCGCGCTTGCCGGGATAAATATGCTACACCTGCACCGCAGCCTTTCCACTCTGCTGCAAGCTGATGACACACGCAGCAAGCCTCATCTCAGGCTTCGACTTGCGGGATTAGCTTCCCTGCTCCTTTGGTGCGGTGTCATGCTCGCAGGCCGCTGGGTCGGGCACATCGTCTAGCGAGCGGCGACGAACTAGCTGCTGAAAACCAAAGGCTACAAAGCAAAGGGCAAGATTCAAGGAGCAGGGATGAAGCGACTCATAATCTGCGCAGACGGCACTTGGGGATCTCCTGAAACTAAACACCCAAGCAATGTTGTGCGGTTAACGCGCGCGATCGCCACTGATGGATTTAGCAGCGGCACGTCTAACGGGCAAGCAAAAGAAGAGCAGATAGAGCAGATAGAGCAGATAGTCTACTATGACTGGGGCATAGGTACCGATGCAGACAAACACCTCGCCGCGATTACCGGCGCCGGCATCGACAAGAATATACAAGACTGCTACCGGTTTCTCGTTCACAACTTTGCTGTAGGCGATGAACTCTTTTTCTTTGGATTCAGCCGCGGCGCTTACACAGTCCGCTCGCTAGCTGGGCTTGTGCGCAACGCTGGCATTCTAAAATCGAATAAGGCTGAGCGAATACCCGAGGCCTATGCTATGTACCGTCGCCGAGGCAGGGCTGCTTCGCCAGACTCGCTAGCCGCTGAGGATTTTCGGCATCAGCACTGCCATGCCGATCGAACGCCGCTCGCTTTCATCGGAGTATGGGAAACGGTCGGGACACTAGGCATACCCACACCGTTCTGGGGCTCACTCAACAAGCGCAGCTTTCTCTTTCACGATACGGCATTAAGCAGTAGCGTGAAAACTGCGCGCCACGCACTAGCGCTCGATGAACGCCGGAGCGACTTCGCACCCTGTCTCTGGCAGCCAAAAACAGGAGTCGACCTCAAGCAAAGCTGGTTTGTTGGCAGCCACAGTGATGTTGGGGGCGGCAATGCAAACACAGCC
>LICD01000120.1 GCA_001438145.1 OM182 bacterium BACL3 MAG-120619-bin3
GTTTGTCGATATCTGCAAGGGTTTGGTCTGGCGGCAAAATAATGCAGCCATTGCCTTCGCGAAACACCGCACGCATTGTTGGCGCGGCGCCCGGCGCACCAATTTCGACAGCCTTTAAGTCCCAGTCGACGCTATAGTCCCCGCCCTCTGCAGTGCCAATAGGATTCGGCAGAAACGCCAACTCATCTTTAAACACCTGCTCAAGCGTGCGCTCGGACGTGAACAGCCCATTGCACATAAAGACAGCCTGCTGACCGCGGCTAATCATCTCGCGCTGAGGCTGCCAGTAGTCGTAGGTGTCTTGCTGCTGCGCGTGCGCAGATGTGGCTAGCGCGACGAGCAGTCCGAGACCGGCACTAAACTTTTTTGCAATTAACTTGGGCATAATTTGCTCCTATTAGGAATCGACACTCAGTATCGCCGGTAACTTGTTATTCGTAAATCGAGACTTACCGCATAATTACAGTAGGTGCGTTCACCTCTCAACAGCCTACAAAGAGCCGCCCCCAACGACTGCAATCAGATAGGGTCCCCCGGCGGCATTGTCAGTGCTTCGGCTGGCGCATTCCGCGTCGGGTCTGCCTGCCAACGTCGAATGTCTGCCACAGCAGTCGCTTGATGCGAACTGGGGCTGCGTATGCTCTCAAGGCTGCTAGCAAGTCGTGCCAGCGCTTGCGTAAGCACCGCCCTCACCTCTCCCGAGTTTTCATCGCTCGTGGCCTGAGTCATCATCTCGTTGATTGTGACGCGCTGCGCTACATGCAGCACCTGCGTGAGATAGTCACTCCCCTGCGTCTGCGCGCCCCAAGTCACCTCGAGCAGACGATCGACTACCTCCTCGAGGTTCGGGTAGTCACCTAGGCTGCCGTAGGCGACGAGTCGCGCCATGCGAGCGGGATGCAGCAAAATTTCGAGCGTGAGACTCGCCGCAGCTTCCGCCGCCCCTAGCGGATCAAAAAGCAGTTGAGTGCGGCCGGGAAAAGCCTCACCGGTAGCGTAGCGATGGGCAGAAGGCGGCAGCATCTTAAGAATTTCGGGATCGATTGCGAGGAACTCAGGCGTGAGCGTAGACAGGACGGTCTCGAGCGCGTCGCGCTGCTCTTCAGCCTCCACAATAGTAAGCGGTAACTGACCGTCGCCGCGAACGGCGTAGCGATAGTCCGCTCCGCCGATGCTCTGTGCAGCAGAGTTCAACTGAAAGCGATGATGCATATATAGCGGCAATAGCGCCCACTCGAGTTCCGAAATCGGTGTGCCGCGATCAATAACGTTCTGACTGAAATTCGCCAAACCAATACGGCGAACTTCAATCTCGTGCTTGAGATGCTCCACAAGGTTGTCGCCGTTGTCCCAGACTCCTGCGAATTGATGCCCGGCACCGCGGAAATTATTGTTATTGTGGTCCATGAAGATCAACCCGGTATCCAGGCTTTCTTGCACGATCGCCGCGAGCTCCTCGGCTGCATCGGCATCAGGGGCGAACTGCGAGTAGGCATAGCGCACGGCGAGCTTGTCGTATTCGCCGATACGCTGCACATAGGCATTCGACAGGTCGATGCGGCCATCGTCGGTGATCTCGATTAGCGGCGCGGGATAGTCCATCACGCTCTCGCGGCCATAGGCGCTGGCAATATAGTTGTGTGGAAATCCCAGCGTGTGCCCAACCTCATGCGCCGACAGCTGCCGCACACGGTCCAGCGCCATGTTCACCGACGCCGAGGTATCCGCGACCACCTCTGCCATGTAATCGAAAGCGGGCACCAACGCCTGACCCATCAAATAATCTTGGCGCAGACGCAGGCTGCCGAGGTTAACATTGCCCTTGATGATCTCGCCCGTACGCGGATCCTGTACCGAGCCACCGTAGGAATAGCCACGTGTGCGACGATGTGTCCAGTGAATCATGTTGTAGCGTACGTCTTGAGCATCCGCACCTGCGGGCAGTTCGCGCACCTGAAACGCATCGATGAATCCGGCCGCGTCAAAGGCCTGATTCCACCACGAGGCGCCTTCGATCAGCGCCGTTTTTATCGGCTCCGGTGTGCCTGAATCAACGTAATAAACGATGGGCTCAACCGCTCTCGAACGCGCCGCAGTGGGATCGGCTTTTTCTAGACGATGGCGAGCAACGAGACGGACATTCTTGTCGGTATCGATGTCTGTGCCGTAGTCTTGGATAGTGGGACCGAACGTGCCAATGCGCGGATCAGCTAGCCTAGGCTCGAAATTGTCGTCTGGCAGTTTTACGATCGAATGATGTTGGCGAAGGGTTATCGAATTTCCGCTAGCGGCAACCGAATTAACCAAGTTGCCAGGATTGCTGCTCGTGAATGTCAGCATCGCTTCGACTTCGACGTTCTCTGGATAGCCCGCGGTATTGTCCAAAAATAGTGCGCTACGTGAGGTATCCAGCGAGAACGCGCCCTGATTGCTTCTCGCAATCTGCCCAACGACATCGCGCGCATCGCGCAGGAAAAAATTGGTGGCATCAACCAGCACACTGTCGCCTTCGGCCGCGACGATATCGAAGCCCCAGATAACCGAAGGCGCAAACGCATCGTTGACTGCCTGCACCTCTAAAGGATTGTCACTCGTTGCCCTGTACCGGTAGTTGGGCTCAACTAATAACACCCTCGGACCCACACGCTGAGCGGCGAGCACATAAGTGCCGCGAAGCTGACCGCGATCGATTCCAATCGGGTTTGAACCTAAGCCGGAGCCCATCGATATTTGATAGAGAAATTCGGTGTCGAGCTTGTCTATTTCCCAGTATAAATTGCCCGAGGCATCATCCCAATATAAGTTGAAATAGCCCTCTATTGCTGTGTTGCCTGCAACGGTCTCGCCGATTGTGGGCATTTCTTGTGCAGTGGCAGCATGAATGCCCGGTACGAGTGCGCAAAAAAATATGGCACCAATGTAGCATTTGCGCAAAAGTGTTGACGATCTAAGCAGTTTTCTGAATAAATGCATGGCGGCTCTACTCACGATTCCTAGTTTCTGAAGTTGTCGGGGCGGTAACTATTTCTAACCTACTAGACTATGCAGGAACAGCGCCAGTGTTGGCAAAAAATTACTGTTCATTAATCTTCAATGGCAGCTCCTTAGGCGGAGAACGCCCCAAAGCCTTTTCTAAACCCGTTTGCTGCTAACGAAGCACTTTAACCTCAGCGATACAGAGATGAGTCCGTATAGGGCTTCTGGAAAAATTCTCTTCGCGCGAGGTGGTAGCAGGGCTCGCGACCGCCGTTGCTTACCTCTAGATTTTGCGTACATTGACCGATAATGTGCTGAGTCCAGAAAAATCACGCAATGTTAAAAAGAAGCACTGAAAGTACTGCTGACATAAGAACCCAGCGCTTTTTCATAAGAACTCCTAACAGCGAGGGTGCCCTCTGTTGTAGGTTCAATTCCTAGCAATCTCAGCCAGGCTAGTACCGGCTGAGAATGGCTGTGCATGTTACTCACGGGAAATGACTGCATAGAGAATGCGGGAGTCGACCATGTCCGCCCAGCGCGCGGCGACTCCGGTGCATTCCAGGCATCAGGACCCGATAAAGTGCCCTCCCAGACAGATGGATAAGCTTCTCCATGGCGCTGCAAAGACATCGCTTCCCACTGCGCGAGGGCAAATTCTGGGTCTATCTTTGCCGTGGCCCAGATAAGCGTCATGTTAATAGAGTACCAAATGCCACCAAGCGTCCCCTCTCCTACCCGGCTATTGCTTAAGTCGGGAGGCCAAATAACCCGCGCTCCCAAGGGACTATGCATACAATGCCCAGTTTTAAATATTTCGACGAGGGATCTTGATTGTTCGCTTGATGCGGCTCCACATAAGATCGCCCAAGGTTGAACCTCCAACCAACATCTATCTCGACCGATCACAGTACCTTCGGGCTGGGATTCAGTAGGCGGGCCATAGCCCCGGTCGAACCAACGACCATTCCAACTGGCGGCGACCAACTCGCGCAATTGATGCGCAGTACTCCGGCAAAGATCTGCCGTGTTGCGCTCTCCTAAGTTCTCCATTAGCGGCGCAAATCGATCAAGCACCCAGCTACCCATTGCCGAGTTCAGGACCGAACTTCCCTTTTCGATCATCGCGTTCTTGTCGATCATCGGGTCTTGAAGAACCATATCGTTCCAATCGCTATTTAAAATACGTACGTGACCATTCTGGCCTCGACCAACATAATCAATAAAAAAATAAGCCTGCTTTTTTAAATTATCTTTAAGCGTCGTACTCGCCGCAGAATAATCAGGGTGATATTGCTGAGGAAGCTCGAACGCGGCCAAGTCACCGGTTACTGCCGCGTATTCACTCGCTAACCACAGCGCCCATAGGTTTTGGTCAGAGGGACGCAGCAATTGGGTAAGAGGCTTCTTATTTCCTGTCAGAGCGTAAGGCAGGTCTCCGTCTGGGCTGCCCCAGGTACAAGTATTGCGAAGAACAGACAACGCAAGGTGAGGTTCGGAATAAACCAGTGGAATCGCGTGTTGAAGAGAGTCTCGTGCAGCGGCATTCCCACCTAGGCCAAACCCATAAACTGAGGACTGATTCAAGGTGTGCCCACCTAGGATCGCGTCTTTGTTCGCCCCGCCCGAAAGCATGGCGACATGCCATGGAATTTCGCGAGCAACATGAGGGACGCTGAGAGACGTTGTCTTAGGGACTCTTGACCTCACCTTATTGAGCTGCTGCTCATAGAAACTTTCAGGCGACGAGATTTCTTCATCTGTCGAACGCCCGACACGAAACCATAAAGTTTGGGTATCACCTGGCTTTAAGTCGAGTCCAGTTTCAATTTGCAGTGTAGGCCATTGATCATTTTCCAATGCGGACATCTGCCCGCTATTTTCTCGGCTTAAGTCCTCGAGCAGTAATGTCGCAGGCGCTCCTATCGTCTCTGCTGGTTCATTGAAAATCTCTTGTGCGACGATTTTTTGCACCGAGCGATTGATGTCGTAACTGACTCGCAAAGCTGCCTTGTCACGCAGTTCGTCGGACTGAAATGTGTTTAGAAATCTCGGGCGCAGCGGCCATGACTCGATATGAGTCAATTGGCGCGGCTCTGCGTCTAGCGATAAAGTTAATTGAACCTTAACCAAAACCCACGACCGATCGCCTTCCGGACACAAAATAGTCCTCTCTAACCTCAATCCTTCGTATTCTGAGTGGACAGAGAAATGAGTGGGGCCAAATTGCCGAAGAGGTACAGTGTCTCTCGGACGATCAGAGTATAGAGACCCCCAACGCACTCCTCCCGATTCAAGGATAAGCGAATGACCACAGCCGTAAAGATCATCTTGATAGAACAGCCAGCGGTGACCTTCCCTTTCTTCGAATATTCCAATGTCTCCCCTATTAGAGGCGACGACTTGTAATGCCCGATTTCCAATAACATGGAAATGGCGACGGTTTTCTGGCCGATCAATCGGATCCCATAGCGAATTCAGATCAGCGTCTTGATCAATAAGATAATCAAACACAGGTAGGCCGTCCTGTGTCTTCCATTCTCCAAAGTAATTTTCAACTTTAGAGATCTTGCTGGGCTTAGTATCTGCCGGAGTCGTGGTGCATGCGGGAATTAGTCCGAGTCCCGCGCCAAGCCATCCAAAATCTTGTATAAAGCGCCGGCGTTTCATTCGTATACCCGACTCCCTTGCTCGCTTAAGGGAAATTCATTAAACCTTCAGTCAGAATTATCGTAACTCCTGACGGGTCGGTTAATGCTGCTGACTTTATCCCCAACGAGGTAAGAAATTTCGAGGGAGGCGCGATAGATATTTGCTTATCTCGCAGTGTCTGTATTGCCCTATCCAAATTTTTGACTTCAAAACCAATGCTATCTATCGCAGAGCCGCTAGTGGCGAATCGCGTCGTGGATGAGTCAGCAAAGCTCAAATTCATTCCCGGTACATTTGTCGTTGTCGAAATACTGCCACGGGATCGAATGGATAACTGGAAGGCAGAGAGATACCAATCGAGAAGAGACTGATATTCAGACGTATAAAAGTGTAAATGGTAGGCACTGACGGCCACTGGAAGCGCTTGATCCTCTTGTAGTTCGACGTAAATTTCATCTGGCATTGTGATGTACGCGTTCTTTTGGCCCTCGGCTCCTATAAACTCTCGCCCGACTTCGAAGCCAGCTGACCGCCATTTATCTAAAAAAGTTTCGATATCTCGCACCTTGAATCCTATGTGATCCATGACTGTACTGCGCGATCCTATCGATTGCTCATCGTTAGTTAACAATAGCATCATGTTAGGCAGCTGGATGATCGTGCTTTCGCCTTCGTAGGCTACTACCCCGCCAAAGTGATTTACCCAAAGTGAAGTATGGTATTGCGTGTCCGAAACATTGAGGCGAACGTGCCCGAACGCGAGACCCTCACTGTTGTGTTCTGCGAGTTGTCCAAAGGCGTTGCAGCTTAAAAAAATAACAATGAGTAGACCGGTTTTTACCATCGAAATGTACATCCCATTCTTTCCCTACTCTCAAAT
>LICD01000121.1 GCA_001438145.1 OM182 bacterium BACL3 MAG-120619-bin3
CTAAGAATATCCACATCATCGCCTTGCCCCAAGGCACATTATAGGTCTGCTTATCGCTGGCCCAGTCTTCGACTAGACCTTCCACCCCTTCTGGGCTTCCTTGAATTGCTGCAGTTTCACTCATCCTTATTTCCCATTAACTCTATTTTTAAATTCTGTCCCTAGAAGGGCGGTCTCCCGCCCTGCCAAATTAGGTGTTGGCAACGACCGCGAAGATCACAAGCCAAACAACCAATAAGAAGTGCCAATAGACCGTACAAAGCTCGATGCTCAGGCGTTGTTCCTTCGCTTCTGCTCCGGTAACCATTCGGAATACACACTTAATCCATACGTACAGGCCGCCTGCGATGTGGATCGCGTGCAGGCCAGTAAGTAAGAAGTAGAAGTCAGCCGCTGGATTGCTCGAGAGATAGACGCCAGCTAGCTGGAGCTCTTCCCAAGTTTGCAGCTGGGCCGCGATGAATAAGATGGCGAAAACGCCACCGCCGAAAAACGCAATCTTCACGTTCTTCGAACCGCCGTTACCTACGACGTTACGCGCCCACTGAAACAACACGCTGCTCATCACGAGTAAACCCGTGTTGAACCAGAGTGATGTTGGCTCAGCGATCGGCAACCAATCCGGCAATTCCATGCGGATGTAGTAGCTAACCCCAAACAGAGAAAACACGATAGAGGCGGCGGTTAAGAAGAAGTTTAATGCCACTCGCTCCGCGGGTGACTTAAACGTGCCTTCTGGTTTTAGGCCGCCGATGATGCCTTTGCGTTCCCAAGGCTTCTCGGTAATCTGTTTGAATAAGCTCATTGATTACGCGCCTTTCGCTGCTGAAGCTTCCATTTCTACGTCTTCTTCAGCCATGTTCTGTGGAATGAAGTCAGACTTCGCACCCGGAACGCTGTAGTCGTAGGCCCAACGGTAGACAGTAGGAAGCTTGTCGCCCCAGTTGCCGTGAACCGGTGGTGTATCAGGTGTCTGCCACTCGAGTGAAGCCGAACCCCAAGGGTTTGGATCTGCTTTCTCACCGTTGCGTAGGCTCCACAGAATGTTGAACAGGAAGATCAACTGCGCCGCGCCTACGATCAGGGCCGCGATAGTGATGCTTTCGTTCAGTGTCTGTGCACTTGCTGGGATGAAGTCAGTCTCACCGATCGCGTAGTAACGACGGGGAACACCGAGGAAGCCCAGGTAATGCATTGGGAGGTAAATTGCATAAGTACCAAGGAAGGTAATCCAGAAATGCGCTTTGGCAAGACCTTCGTGGTACATGCGTCCAGACACTTTCGGGAACCAGTGGTAGATAGAGGCGAAGATCACGAGAACCGGCGAGACGCCCATTACCATGTGGAAGTGAGCGACCACGAAGTAGGTGTCTGACAGCGGCAGATCGATAACCACGTTGCCCAAGAACAAACCAGTTAGGCCGCCGTGGATGAACGTGAAGATAAAGCCAATCGCGAAATACATTGGGGCGTTGAGGCGAATGTCGCCTTCCCACAGTGTGAGTACCCAGTTGTACACTTTAAGTGCTGTAGGGACCGCAATGATTAGCGTTGTCGTGGCGAAGAAGAAGCCGAAGTACGGGTTCATGCCGCTAACGTACATGTGGTGAGCCCACACGATGAAGCTGAGTCCGCCGATCGCGATAATCGCCCAAACCATCATGCGGTAGCCGAAGATGTTCTTACGCGCGTGTGTGCTGAGAACGTCTGAGACTAGACCGAACGCTGGGAGCGCAACGATATACACTTCTGGGTGACCGAAGAACCAGAACAAATGCTGGAACAAAATCGGGCTGCCGCCTTGGTAGTCGAGAGCTGTACCTGACTCGATTACCGCTGGCATAAAGAAGCTTGTACCAAGCAGCGTATCAAACATCATCATGATGCAAGAGACGAGTAGCGCTGGGAAGGCGAAGAGACCAAGAACCGTGGCAACGAAGATGCCCCAGACAGTCAGCGGAAGGCGCATTAGCGTCATGCCGCGTGTACGGAACTGGAGGATTGTCGTCACGTAGTTAAGGCCACCCATCGTAAACGCAACAACGAATACTGCCAGCGAGACGAGCATCAGTACGATACCCATGTCGTGGCCCGGCGTACCGGCCATTGTGGTTTGCGGTGGATACAACGTCCAGCCAGCACCGGTTGGGCCGCCCGTCACGAAGAAACTCGCTAAAAGAATGAGTACCGACAACAGATAGAACCAGAAGCTCAACATGTTGAGGAATGGGAACACCATGTCCCGCGCACCGATCATGAGCGGGATCATGTAATTACCGAAGCCGCCAAGTAATAGCGCCGTCAGCATATAAACCACCATGATCATGCCGTGCATTGTGACCGACTGGTAGTAAGCGTTTGGATCGATAAGATCAAAAGTCCCGGGGAAACCGAGCTGCATGCGCATTAATAGTGACAAAACGAGAGCAACCAATCCAACGAGAACCGCAGTACCGCCGTATTGAATAGCGATAACTTTATGGTCTTGGCTCCAGACATACTTCTCAACCCAACTATGGGGATGGTGAAGTTCCTGTTCGTGATCTTGGTCAGCCAGTGGTACGTAGGCCATGTAAACCTCCTAACTTGTTAAACTTCTAATTCTTGCTTGGCGCCGCCCTGTCCTAGCGGCAGCGCACATCTACTTGGGACTAACTACTACCTGGACACTAGCGAATAGTGTTTAGGTAAGCAGCAACATCTTCCATTTCTTTCGTGTCGTCCGTGTTCTTGGCGGCCATCGCTGTGGCCATAGACACCATCTGCTCGCCATACGGGTCTGCTGCGTGCAAACCGCGGATGCCACTGCGGAAGTTCTTAATCTGGGTGACGAAATACCAGTCGTTCATGCCAGAAAGCTTCGGTGCGTCCGTGTACCAAGTACCGTTGCCGTTATCGAGGTGACAAGCAGCGCAGTTACGGTCGTAGATGTCGGCGCCATTGGCGATGTCGCCTTGAATCGTTGGCTGAGCCGGCACATCTGGAAGAGAAGCGATGTAGGCTGACATATTGCGCACTGCAGCGTCGTCGACGAGCATGTTTGCCATGCCTACCATCGATGCGCCGTACTGGTCGCCTTCTGTCTGGCCGCGAACGCCCGTCTTGAAGTGGTTGAGTTGACGCTCGATATACCAGTCTTGCAGACCAGAGAGCTTCGGCGCGTTAAGCGCTTGATTGCCTTCGCCGCCAGCACCGTGACATGACGCACACACCGCGTACTGAGCTTGGCCAGCAGCGAGATCAGGCGCTGCCATCGCTTGTGTTTCAGCGAAAGTAGGCTTGCTCGCAATCCATGCGTCGTAGTCTTCTTGCGTGTCGATAACGACAGCGCCGCGCATAATGAAGTGGCCTATTCCGCAGAGTTCTTCACACAGGATGTCGTAGCGGCCAGTAACTTCTGGCTGGAACCAGAGATAAGAAACAAGACCTGGCACCATGTCCATCTTCACGCGGAACTGGGGAACCGTGTAGTTATGCAGCACGTCGTTCGAGCGCAGCAGCGCTTTTACCGGCTTGCCGATCGGCAAATGCATCTCAGGGGCGTTAACGACGATGTCGTCCATGCCGTTTGGATCTTCTGGGTTGATACCGAAAGGATTGAGTTCGCTTATGAACTCGGTGTCAGCTGTGCCGAGCTTACCGTCGGCGCCTGGATAGCGGAAATTCCACTGCCACTGCTGCCCCATCACTTCGTATTCGGTTGCTTCTTCAGGCACAGTCACGAAGTCTGCCCAAACGAAGAGACCAGGTGCGAGCATCGCGATAACACCTACCGTGGTGATCGCAGACAGCCAGCTTTCGAGTTTGTGATTTTCTGGCTCGTAAACCGCTTTATGTCCTGGCTTCTTGCGGAACTTGTAAACGCAGTAGGCCAAGAAGAGGTTGCACAAAACAAATACCGCGCCTGTTATCCAGAACGTGATACTGATTACACCATCGATGCTGTCCCACTGAGAGACGATGTCGGTGAACCACCATGGACTCGCGAAGTGAAAGATTACCGATCCGATAACCAGCGCGAAAATAACGACCGCTAAGATCATACCCAGTTTTCCTTGTAGAGATTTCAAACGTTTTCGACACGAAACACGGCGAGCGAGTAGGGCAAACATTTGCCAAACGACTCACTAAGATCCCTGTCGAAAGATTAACTAAAGCTGCGCGTTCAAAACCGGCGCGAGGAGCATACGACCCTCTTTTCGATTTCGATTAGATAACTGCCAGTGATTGCTAGAAAGAGATCTGAGCCAATCAGAAAGTTATCTAAAGTTTGGTAATGCTGGCGAGGAAAACATTGACTCGATGGTGTCACTTTCCTGACGTGACATTATCGAATTTTTGATGACCCTCTAGCGCACCGGAATGCTATAGAAAAACCCGTTAAGCCGCAAGTAAATGAGCCTGTAAAAACCCTGAAAATTGCGCAAAATCAACCGTTTTTGACAGCGTTCTGTCGGTTCTACTTTAACTGAGAATGATTCGCAAAAACTCGGCCGAAAGAGTTTCTTTTTTGAGTGCGATCCGAACTCGGCTAGCGACCGTTTAAGTTGAGATTCGCGTGTAATTATGATCAAATGCGCGCGCTTAAGCGCTGGCTCAAACGATAATTCCAACAACAAGATGTTGTGCTTTGCGAACGAAATTTCACTACCCGTAGTGACTCACGAAACGAGCCCGAGTGGCGACGAAATTCATCACGTATTCGCTAAGACGTTAATAGCGCAAACGAGAACTCCACAGTGACTGAAATGACCAGCAGCACCCCAGCAAGTTGGCGCGATTATTACGAGCTTTGTAAGCCGCGCGTTGTGTATCTGATGATACTGACCTCGCTTGTTGGAATGTTCCTTGCCGTGCCCGGCATGGTTCCCGTCGACATTCTTATTCTCGGCAACCTCGGCATTGCGCTCGTCGCGTCGTCAGGTGCCGTGGTTAACCATCTGATCGACCGCAAAATCGACATAAAAATGGCGCGCACTCACAATCGACCCGTTGCACAGGGGCGCGTAGAACCTATGCAGGCGGCGATGTTTGCGCTCACTATCGGCGTAGCCGGCATGGCGATAATGATGATTTGGGTGAACGCCTTGAGCGCATGGCTAACCCTGGCATCATTTATCGGATACGCCTTTATCTACACAGGCTATCTGAAGCACGCAACGCCGCAAAACATCGTTATCGGGGGGCTTGCAGGCGCAATGCCGCCGCTATTGGGCTGGTCTGCGGTGAGT
This sequence comes from OM182 bacterium BACL3 MAG-120619-bin3, assembly GCA_001438145.1. Lineage (GTDB taxonomy): Bacteria > Pseudomonadota > Gammaproteobacteria > Pseudomonadales > Pseudohongiellaceae > UBA9145. The sequence continues at coordinate 5,232 of LICD01000121.1, forward strand.
AATACGATTGACCCCGACGCGCTCATTCTCGTTCTCATCATTTTTGCTTGGACGCCCCCTCATTTCTGGGCGCTCGCGATTCACAGAAAAGACGATTACGCCAAATCGGGCGTCCCTATGCTGCCAGTTACACATGGCGAGCACGTCACCAAAATTCATATATTGGTCTACACGGTGATTCTGGTCGGCACGACAGCACTGCCGTTTTTCTCTGGCCTCAGCGGCCCATTTTATCTAACCATCGCGATGCTCAGCGGCGCTGGGTTTCTGTATTACGCCTGCAAACTCATGTTTCGGCCAAAGGCGTCTACGCCGATGGACACGTTCCGCTTCTCGATTATCTACCTAGCCATACTGTTCGTGGCGTTAGTGATCGATCACTATCTAGTTTAGGAATCGAATGAATAAGCGTCTGCTTATCGCCTTTATTATTGTCGATATTTTGTTGGGCCTTGCGGTGTACAGGGGTTACAAGCTCTGGAACGCAGGCGAGGAAGCGGCAGAACAGACAAGCGAATTGCGCGAAAAAGGGACAACGCTTTTTCCTGAACCCAGACCTCTCTCAAGCTTCTCGCTGATCGACGCACAGGGAAACGATTTCACTAGCGCGAACCTAGTGGGCAAGTGGAGCCTCGTGTTTTTTGGCTTTACTCACTGCCCCGATATCTGCCCGCTGACTATGAAAGAATTGGCAGAGATGGCGGCACAGCTCACCCAAGCCGAGCGTGCGCAGTTACAGGTTATTTTAGGCACAGTCGATCCAGAACGTGACGATTCGGCGACGATGGCGGAATATGTTGCTAAATACAGCGATGACTTCGTCGGCCTCACCGGCTCGCGCGTCGCGCTTAGCGTGTTAACCAAACAGCTCTATGTGACGTATTCGGACCCCGCTGAACTGGTCAACCACGACAATCACGATGACCAAGCCCCCGCGCAAACAGCAGACAGTTCATCGCAGCACGCGCCTTCGAGCGATGGTGCGCATTCGAGTCATACAGGGGCAGGCGAAAGCGCGGCTGATGACTATCTCATCACCCATAGCGGGCATATTGCCTTAATCAATCCGCAAGGCGACTTTCACGGCGTCATTCGTCCGCCACATCGCGATAGAGACCTACTCGCCGTGGTCAGAGTGTTGCTCGGTACCGAGTAACATGTCGGCCTAGAGTTTGCCGCCTCGCGCGAGTGTGAGGACGAGAAATATCGCGGTTGCGCACACAACGATGCTTGGGCCTACTGGGAC
>LICD01000122.1 GCA_001438145.1 OM182 bacterium BACL3 MAG-120619-bin3
AAGTATTGAAAGACGTCGCCGACGTGGAGACGCATCTGGTCATGTCGGACTCTGCCAAATTAAATATCGCCGTCGAAACTGACTTTAGCGCGAAGGAAGTGGAGGCGTTAGCCGACCACGTCCATTCCAACAAAGATATCGGCGCGAGCATTGCGAGTGGTTCGTTTCGCACCGACGGTATGGTCATCGCTCCGTGCGCTATTAAGACGCTTTCGGCCATCGCTAACTCCTATGCCGACTCGCTTATCGTGCGTGCAGCAGACGTTATTTTAAAAGAGCGCAGACGCCTAGTTTTGGTCCCTCGCGAGACCCCGTTGCATACTGGCCACTGCGAATTATTGCTCAAGGCGAGCCAACTCGGCGCGGTTATCGCGCCACCGATGCCCGCGCACTATATTAAACCGCAGACAATCGACGATCTTGTGAATCATCACGTTGGTCGCGTGCTAGACCTCTTCGATATCGACCCGGGCCTCGTGCAGCGCTGGCAAGGCGTGCAACAGGCGATCGCAGACGCTAAATAATTAAACTTAAGAAACAGGAGCTCCCATGGCAGCAAACTTATTTGATCTCAGCGGCAAGGTCGCCCTCATTACCGGTGGCAATAGTGGCATTGGGCTTGGTTTTGGCGAGGGTGCGATAAAGCATGGCGCGAGTGTGTGTTTATGGGGAACCAACCCCGAGAAGAATGCATCGGCAGTAGCCACGCTTAAGACACTGGCGCAAGAGCAGGGTGACGCGTCACAGAAGATTCATTCGATTGTTTGCAACGTGGCTGATGAGGCTGCGGTAGAGGCGAGCTTTGCCGAGACTCTGGACGTGTTCGGCCGCGTCGATTCGTGTTTTGCGAATGCGGGTGTCGCGCGCTCAGGTCGCTTCGATGAAACCACGACAAAGGAGTGGCGTGCGGTGCTCGACGTCAATCTCGACGGCTTGTTTTACACGCTCAGAGCAGCCGCAGGTCACATGCGCGCTCGTGCTGAAGCGGGCGATGCAGGCGGCCGACTAATCGGCACGGCATCACTCGGCGCCTTGATGGGCATGGCGCGAGTCGAAGCCTATGGTGCAAGCAAAGGCGCCGTGATTTCGATGATGCAGGCGCTGGCAGTCGAATACGCCCGCTTCGGCGTGACTGCTAATTCGGTTTTACCAGGGCATATTGAGACGGCGATGACGGCGGATAACTACGCTAACGAGAAGTTCGCCAATGCCGTTCTTCCTCGGATTCCCATCAGGCGTTGGGGTGATCGGTCTGATTTTGAGGCGATTGCTGTTTATTTGATGAGTGATGCAAGCAGCTATCACACCGGCGACAGTTTGCTGATCGACGGCGGATTCTTTATTAACTAGAGAGTGAATCAACAAGAGGCTCGCGAAATAAAAGCTGACGCGAGCCTCTTATTGCTGTACCTTGCGCGCAAGTCGACTAAGGCCCCCGATTCGCCATCGACTGTGCTTCTACTGTTTTTAGCTCCCCTTGCAACCGTCTCGCGGTCACGGCAAGCCAGCTAGACACCTTTCGAATGCACACCCGTGCACCTTGCCACCGTTGTTGTCTGTTGCCGCGTTATGCGCAGCACACATGCCAATAGTCTGAGGCTTCACAGTAACACTGTAATCGTAACGATGCCGCTGTCTTAACGCAGCCGCGTCATCCTGTGCGCGAATTAGCGCCACTTTTTGCGGCAAGACACAAGCTATTACCTCGATGTTTGTTCTTAATTTCGAACACCGAGTAGCAGCGCTGTTATGCGTAAATTAACAAGATAAATTAGAGATTTTTATGACATTTGCAAACCTCGGCCTTTCCGATTCACTGCTTAGCGCCGTCGAAAAGACCGGCTATACCAAGCCAACGCCCATTCAAGAAAAAGCGATACCCGTAATCCTAGAAGGCCTCGACGTTATGGCCGCCGCTCAAACTGGCACAGGCAAAACGGCTGGCTTCACTCTTCCTTTGCTACAACTGCTCAGCGGCGAGACCAACAAAAAGCCAGACACAATGCGTGCGCTTGTGCTTACGCCTACCCGCGAACTCGCCGCGCAGATACAAGACAGTATCGAAACCTATGGCACGAATGAGAATCTGCGCTCGGGCGTTGTGTTCGGCGGCGTAAACATTAATCCGCAGAAAACTATGCTGCGCAAGAGCCTCGATATTCTTGTGGCCACACCTGGCCGCCTGCTTGATCTTCATCAGCAGCGCTCCGTGCATTTCGATAAAGTCGATATTTTGATTCTCGACGAAGCCGATCGCATGCTCGACATGGGCTTCATTCGCGATATTCGTAAGATACTCGCACTCCTGCCCAAAAAGCGTCAGAACCTCATGTTTTCGGCAACCTTTTCGGATGATATTCGTAAGCTTGCCAAAACTATTTGCCACCAACCTGTCGAGATCGACGTGGCACCGCGCAATTCAACTGTCGAAATAATTACACAGCGCATGTACCTCGTAGAGAAGCAGCAGAAAGCGCAATTGCTGAGCGCTATTCTCCGCTCTAATACTAGCCAGACTCTGGTCTTCAGCCGCACTAAACACGGCGCCAATAATCTAGTGAAAAAACTGTCGAAAGACGGCATCACAGCCGCGGCTATTCACGGCAACAAGTCGCAGGCGCAGCGCACTAAAGCGCTCGATTCATTTAAGCAAGATTCGATTCAGGTGTTAGTGGCCACGGATATCGCCGCGCGCGGTATCGACATTCATCAGCTTGAGTCGGTGATCAATTTCGATCTTCCGCATGTCCCCGAAGATTATGTCCACCGCATTGGTCGCACGGGCCGCGCAGGCGCTGAAGGCCTCGCGATCTCTTTGGTTAGCAGCGACGAGCGTAAGCAACTGCGAGATATCGAGCGGTTGATTAAAAAGCCTATTCCTAAAGCAGACATGAAAGAGTTTGATCTCACGCCCGTCGCTGGCGCAGAGGACTATGTCGAAGAGGCGCGTCCTCCTCGTCAGCCTCGCGGCAACGGTGCACGCGGCGGCCGCAACGCTCGCAGTGCCGGGGGCGGGGCAGCTAATGGCGGTCGCTCCAATGGCGCCGCTGCGGGCGACTCGCGTGGCCGAGGTCGGTCACAAGGTGCGGGGCAGACGCAGGGTCGTACTCAAGCCCAAACCCAGAATCGCCGTCCAAGCCAAGGCAGAGCGCAGTCGACAGCGCGCGATGAAAACGGCGACCGCAACGGTAATCGTATCGATGCGGATGACAATCGTGGTAATCGCGCCCCACGCGCTGCCGACAAGCCGCGTCCGGCAGGCGGCCGAGGTGCTAACGGCGCAGCAAATAATCGGCCTAGACGCCAAGGCTCGGGTGGCCAAAGAACTGCACCAGCAAAGCCCGAGGGCGGAAGTTCGCTGTGGCAAACGATTCGCGAGAAGGTGCGTCCCACGCGCTAACGGCGTGCCCCCTCTTCGCTTAGGAGGGGGCGTTAGCGGTTACTCTGAAACGGCGAGAGAACGCTGCGTACTTTTTTGCCGAAGTCGTCACTGTGCGCGTCCGCAATAAATACAATTGACTCATTCCATGCCCGCTCGCAGCTTTTGCTTTGCGCAGCTATTAAGTCGAGGCTGGCAGAAAAACCACGTAAATTGTTATCTTCACTGGTCTGAGAGCGCCCCACGAGGCTCGTCAGCATTTGTTGCTGCCATCTCTCTGCCTCGAGTTCGACCGCTTTCACTTTATTTCTAAGTTCCTCAAAGTCTGTGCGACGCGAAAACGCAGAGACACTCTCCTCAGACGGCCATTCTTTCATCTCGGTGCGGAGTGCACGCAGTGGAGAAATCATCTTCTGCCGCCACGCATTAGAAAGTGCTATTGCCTCTTCCACTTCGGCCCCTGCCAAACAGCGAGAGTCGGTAGCTAACCATAAACAAAAGAGAACAAGATTGACGTCTAAGCCATGGCTGTTCTGCAAGGTGAGGCAGGCATCAGGCACACCGGATTTGCCGTATACGGAGAGTGAAAATTCCCATAGGTTCACAGTATTGCTCTCTTAGCTTGGGTTGTAGTCAGGTTTGCTCTACTTGGGCTGCAATGCTACCCGAGATTCATGTTATAAACACGACTCATCCACGAAAGAGGCGGCCTGCAGAGTCGCGAAACTAGACCCTATGCATATTCATATACTCGGTATCTGCGGCACCTTTATGGGCAGCCTTGCGATACTCGCGAAACAACTCGGATTCGAAGTCAGTGGTAGCGATGCGAATGTGTATCCACCAATGAGCACTCAGTTAGAGCAGCAAGGTATTCGTCTTTGCGAGGGTTTTGATCCTAAACATTTGCGTCCTGCACCAGATCTCGTGATTATTGGCAATGCAATGTCGCGTGGAAATCCCAGTGTCGAATACGTACTCGATCGGGGCATTCGTTATACCTCGGGCCCGGAGTGGTTGGCACAGAACGTGTTGCACGGCCGTTGGGTGCTCGGCGTAGCCGGCACACACGGAAAGACAACTACAAGTGCCATGCTCGCGTGGATACTCGAATACGCAGGAATGAAACCGGGTTACTTAATTGGCGGCGTAACGAACAACCTACCAGCCTCGGCGAGTCTCGGTGACTCCATTTTCTTCGTGGTTGAGGCAGACGAATACGACAGCGCATTTTTCGATAAGCGCTCAAAATTTATTCATTACGCACCGCGCACGACGATCCTTAATAACCTTGAGTTCGATCACGCCGATATTTTCGATGACCTTGAGGCGATTAAGCGGCAGTTTCACCACCTCGTTCGGACCCTCCCAGGCAATGGACTTATTTTGTCGGGCAGCGGTGAAGAGGCACTGGAGGATGTCCTCGCGCGCGGCTGTTGGACGCCGAGACAGAGCTTCGGTGTCGATGCGGTGCCAGTAGATTCGCTTGCGCTGCTCGATGCAGGCGGCGTTTATTGGAATGCAGAGCTCAATCGCGAAGACGGCAGTCGTTTTTCGCTGTCTAAAATGGGTGTAGGTGGCGAACCGATCGAATACGTTCTGATAGAGTGGCAGATGACCGGGCGCCACAACGTGAATAATGCGGTGGCGGCAATTGCTGCGGCGCATCATGCGGGGGTTCAGGTATCAACGGCTGCAGAAGCGCTGAACAATTTCCGCGGCGTTAAGCGACGCATGGAGCTGCGCGGTGAGCGTCGCGGCATTCGTGTGTACGATGATTTTGCGCATCACCCGACTGCAATAGAGACCACGCTTGAGGGCATGGCTGCGCGGCTTCATTCCGACCGCAGCGGCAAGAAGCAGCGTTTGGTTGCTGTAATAGAACCGGCATCTAATACTATGCGCGCGGGCGTACATCAGGAGACCTTGGTCGCTGCGTGCGAATCTGCAGATGAAGTCGTTTGGCGCCGTCCTGCAAACTCGGGGCTCGACTTTGCCGCGCTCGAGGCGAGCAATCCTGTGCCGAGCCGCAGCTTCGACGAGGTAGACGAGATTGTTAGCTATCTCGCAGAAAGCGCAGTCGAAGGCGACCACATTGTGGTGATGAGCAATAGCGGCTTTGGCGGCATTCACGACAAATTATTGCGGGCACTTAAGCGTTAAGCTAAGCCCGAACACTGTATTAAGGTAGATTTATATGTCGTTCGCGAAGTTAGAAGACGCCATTACTGTTCCCCTTTTTCCGCTGCGGATTGTGTTATTTCCTGCGGGGCGGCATGACCTCCAGATATTTGAGCGACGTTATATCGACATGGTGACCGACTGCCTTAAATCGGGCACGCCATTTGGTATTTGCTCGATCGAGGCAGGTACCGAAGCACGCACAGCAGACTCTTCTCAGAGCGTTAGTCGGATAGGCACGCTCGCTCGCATCATCGATTGGAATCAGTTGGATAACGGCCTTCTGGGCATCACGATCGAGGGCACAACGAAATTTCGCGTCGAGGACTGCTGGGAATCTGACACTGACTTATTGATGGGCGAGGTTGTACTCAGCGAGGGCGATACAATCGACGGCGAGCCCGTTGCCTACTCAGACGAATTCGATGAATTGGTCGAGGTATTAAAAGGTCTCGAAGAACATCCGTTAGTCGCCGAAAAGAACTTGGATATCGAATACGAAAATCTTTGGCAGCTGGGCTGGCATCTCAGCGGACTCATTCCGATGGGCGAAAATATAAGGCAGGCGCTGCTCGAACTTGATGATCCTAGGGCACGCGCGGAAAGCCTCATGCAATTACTCAAGGAGTTGGCCGGTGAGGACTAAATCCGCTAGACATTGCGCATGCTAGCAAGTGTGATAAACACCAGCGGCTGGGGTTCTCAAGAGTGGCTCGCCGCCGTGGTGCTCGCGTTTATTTTTGTGACCAT
>LICD01000123.1 GCA_001438145.1 OM182 bacterium BACL3 MAG-120619-bin3
TTGACGGTCCATGCGCGCACTTCCTTAACGCCTGCTGTGAAGTACGTCTGCAGGCCCAGAAGGGCATAGCCTGCGCGGATTACGCGATCGAGGCCTGGCTCTTCCATGCCCATCTCTTGCAAGAACTCGTCGCGTTCATCGTCTTCGAGTTCGGCTATTTCGGCTTCGAGTTTGTTACAGACTGGGACTACTTGAGCGCCTTCTGATTCGGCAATGGCGCGGACTGCGTCCAAATGGGGATTGTTCTCAAATCCCTCCTCGTCGACATTAGCGATGTACATGACCGGTTTGATCGTGAGCAAGTGCAGGCTGTAAATCGCCTTTATGTCGTCCTCGCTCAGGTTAAGGCTTCTTACTGGCAAGGCTAAGTCTAAGTGTGCTTTAACGCGCTGCAGTACTTCGGTGTTTTTGGCCGCGTCTTTGTCGCCGCTCTTTATCAGCCGCGCAAAACGCTCGATGCCTTTTTCGACCGACTCGAGGTCGGCAAGCGCCAGCTCGGTGTTAATCGTCTCGATATCAGCCGCAGGGTCGATGGTGTCAGCTACGTGGGTTACGTTGCTGTCTTCGAAGCAACGAACGACGTGCGCGATCGCGTCGGTTTCGCGGATGTTCGCGAGAAACTGGTTGCCAAGGCCTTCGCCTTTCGAAGCGCCCGCGACGAGGCCGGCGATGTCAGTAAACTCGACCGTCGTTGGTATAACCTTCTGCGGCTTAACGATGTCGGCGAGCTGGGTGAGTCGCGCATCGGGGATCGACACGATGCCCGAGTTTGGCTCGATGGTGCAGAAAGGGAAATTTTCCGCGGCGATGCCGGCCTTGGTGAGCGCGTTAAACAGCGTTGATTTGCCGACATTGGGTAGGCCGACGATTCCGCATTGTACTGGCATTGTTTAGATCTCGCTTTACGTTAGTTCTGTCGTTGTTGGTCGTTAGAGGCTAGTCACTGTGCAGAAGCCTCATTGCTTCTTCCCACTCGCCGCTCACCGCCTTGGGCATGACGCGAATGGAGTCTTCGATGTCTCTCATGATCAGCTCGGCTTCCGAGCGCGAAGGATCGCCTAGCACATAGTTTGCGACCATAGACTTGTGTCCGGGGTGGCCGACGCCGATGCGTAAGCGGTAAAAGTTACGTGCGCCGCCTAACGCGTTAATAATGTCTCGCATACCATTATGGCCGCCGTGGCCACCCTCGTATTTTAAGCGAGTGACACCGACATCGAAATCGATCTCATCGTAGGCGACTAAAATATTCTCAGGGTCGATTTTGTAGAAGTGGCAAACCGCTGCAACCGACTTGCCGCTGCCATTCATAAAGGTCGTCGGGAATAAGAGTTTTACTTCATGGTTGGCAATATTGATGCTGCCAAATTCGCCGAAAAACTTGGTCTCGCCGCGCAGTTCCCCGCCGTAGCTTTTGGCGAGGTGGTGCAGAAATATGACGCCGGCGTTATGCCGCGTTGAATCGTATTTGGGACCGGGATTGCCTAGGCCAACAATGAGTTTGATAGGGCTTGTCTGCATGATTCGTGCTGTTCACTATCGGTTGCGTTGACGCTATTGTATCAGCTAAGTACGGTGCGGGTATTCGTTGCAGAGCGCTGCTGTAGGCACAAAAAAGGGCTGGGTTTTAGCCCAGCCCTTTTCGAATAGCGAGTCTGTCTGAGGAACAATACTACTCGTCGCCTGCTTCTTCTGCAGCGTCGTCGCCGTCAGCCTTGTCAGCTTTTTCACCCTTAGGTGCTTTCACTGTGGCTACTGCGAGGTCACCGTCTTCATGCGTAAGTGACACGCTTGTAACGCCCTTTGGCAGGGTGATGTCAGAGATGTGGACAGTTGAGCCGATTTCAACTTTCACCATGTCGACTTCGATGAACTCTGGAAGATCCTTCGGTAGGCAGTCTACTTCGATCTCATTGAGAGTCTTGAGAATGCTGCCACCACCGATCTTAACGCCCGCGCACTTCTCTTCGTTGATGAAGTGTAGTGGTACCTTAACCGTGATCGACTGCTTCTCATCAATGCGGAAAAAGTCAGCGTGCAAGATGAAAGGCTTGGCTGGGTGACGCTGAAGCGCCTTGATAACCGCCTTCTCTTTCTTTTTGCCAATGTTCAGTGTGATTACATGCGAGAAGAACGCTTCGTTGCTCGTCGCTTTGATGATGTCCTTATGAGGAATCGTTAGCGAGATCGGGTCTGCGTCTCCACCGTAAAGTACGGCAGGAATGTTACCTTCCAAACGACGTAGGCGGCGGCTCGCACCTTTCCCTAAGTCGGTTCGGACCGTGCAATTTAATTCAAATACATCTGTAGACATGATGTCTCTCCTGAGTATCCCTTGCGGGAACCCTAACTCGCTTGCGACCGGCTTGTCAGGGTGTTTAGTAAATGGCTGAGAATCTGTTGATTCGGAGCCGGGTTATCCGCGCGACAGAACGACACCTGTGTTAGGTGTTGTCGAACATCGCGCTGATGGATTCTTCGTTGCTTACGCGGCGGATCGATTCGGCGAGTAGCTTTGCCATCGAAAGTTGGCGAATGCGGCCACAGTTTTTGGCCTCTTCGCTCAATGGGATTGTGTCGGTAACCACGAGCGAGTCGAGGTTCGAGTTCTCGATGTTTTTGATAGCAGGACCAGACAGTACCGGATGCGTGCTGTAGGCGACTACTCGCGCTGCGCCGTGTTCTTTAAGTGCATCGGCGGCTTTACAGAGAGTGCCTGCCGTGTCGACCATGTCGTCGACAATTAAACAGGTGCGGCCAGCAACATCGCCGATTATATGCATAACCTGGGCGACGTTAGCGGCAGGGCGGCGTTTATCAATGATCGCCAGATCGACGTTGAGTTTTTTGGCCACCGCGCGGGCGCGAACCACGCCGCCGATGTCGGGTGATACAACGATTAGGTTTTCGTAATTCTGGCGCTCAATGTCGTCGGTTAAAACGGGCGATCCGTAGACGTTATCTACCGGTATGCTAAAGAAACCTTGGATCTGCTCGGCGTGAAGGTCGACAGTTAGCACGCGATTAACGCCAACGGCGCCGATCATGTCGGCGACAACCTTGGCGCTAATAGCGACGCGTGCCGAGCGTACGCGGCGATCTTGGCGCGCGTAGCCAAAATAGGGGATTACGGCAGTGATTCGGTTGGCAGAGGCGCGGTGCAGCGCGTCGGCCATGAGCAGAAGTTCCATGATGCTATCGTTGGTCGGCGCACAAGTTGGCTGAATAACGAAGACGTCTTTGCCGCGAACGTTTTCGTTCAACTCAACGCTAATCTCACCATCGGAAAACTTACTGATGCTCGCGTAGCCGAGTGGGAGGCCAATGTGCTTCGCAATTGCGTCTGCGAGAGCGGGATTAGCGTTACCACTGAAGACCATCAAATTGTTTGCCACGAGTAATTACCTTTAGAGTTGGGGACGTGCTCGGATTGGGATCGCGTTGGCGATGAACGGCTCTGGGCCGGACTTTTGGTGTTCTATGCTCGTGGCTTCCGAGTTGGTCGACGGGTGAACAACTGGTGAGAATATGGCTGGGGTGGCTGGATTCGAACCAACGCATGCAAGGATCAAAACCTTGTGCCTTACCACTTGGCGACACCCCAACAAACTTTTACTCGGCTATCGCTCTTCTGCGAACTGCCTGTGTCTTGTCTAATTATGCGGGCATATTCTACACCGTCTTTGCGCTTATCGCTACGGCTGAAACCCATTTAACGTTCAATCTTGTCGATACCCCGAGCAACGAAGCCGGTGCAGTAGTCAGGCAGGTCTCGAAGGGCCGCCTGCGCTGAGTCAGAATCGTTGAATTCGGCGAAAACGCTCGCGCCGGTTCCGGTCATTCTTGCGCTCGCGTATTGCGCTAACCAATCGATAGTCGACGCCACCAGCGGATAGAGTCTGCGGGTAACCGCTTCGCAATCGTTGCGAGACCTACCGGCCAGAAAGTCGGGCATTTTGATCGCTTGCGTGTTCCGTGTCAAATCGGGCATGCCGAATATCTCTGCGGTAGACACCGCACAGTTTGGGGTTGCAACAAGGTAGATTCGCTGCCCTAGCATGATATCAGTGAGCTGATCGCCGACGCCCTCAGCCCAGGCGCTGTGACCACGCACGAACACGGGAACATCGGCGCCAAGCGTGACGCCGATCGCCCCAAGCTGCTCGCGAGTGAGGCCTAGCTCCCATAGTTGGTTGAGAGAGACGAGGGTGGCGGCGGCATCAGAGCTCCCTCCGCCGAGACCGGCGCCCGCAGGTAACCGTTTGTCGATAAGGATGTCGGCACCGAGAGTTTTGCCCGGGCAAGTCGCCCGAAGGAGCTCCGCCGCCCGCAAAATAAGGTTGCCATCTAATGGCATCGTATTCGCCGTCGGGCCGTGCGCCGACAGCGACAAAAGCCCTGAATCGTTGGGAGCAAAAGTCATCTCATCGCCAAAATCGAGAAGTTGGAAAAGAGTTTGCAGGTCGTGATAGCCGTCGGGTCGCCGGCCGGTGATATGCAGGAAAAGATTGAGTTTTGCGGGTGCGAGGCAGTGCAAAGCGCGAGCAATCATTGGTCGAGGGTCCAGTTTAACCCAACAAATACGAGCTTAATGTCATCCTCGCCGCGACTAATCTCGATACGGCGAGGGAGTGAGATATCAGTGTACTGTCTCGGGTCTGGATAGTTGATCAGCCAGCCTTCCTGCTCAATTTGTTCGAGGTGGTTGAATTCATTAAAGGTGAGCTGGGCGCGCGGGCGTGGCGCAGGCAAGCCTTTGATCCAATAGTTTAGCGAGGACACTGGTAGCTCATAGCCAAGCTCGCGCAGTATCAGTTTTTCGGGTGTGCGCGCCTTGCTAGTTCTGCCGTCCGTTTCGAGCGTTACGCTACCCGACTTGCCCGTGATAAGCGTGTTGCCCGCGTTAAAAGTGCCCCACAGGCGAATAGCGTAGTCGTCTTGGTCTTGCTGCCAACGGATTCGGGGGGTGTGCGACTCGCCCTCATAGCGAATATTGACGCGCCCCCTTAGCTCCCACGTCGTTAGCTCTTGGAGGTCGGATTTGAGACGCGCCCAGTCTGAGTTGCTCTCTGCAGGAGGCGCCAGCATGCAGCCATGGAGCGAAAAAAGGGCAATCGCGCAGCCCGATAATCGGCTAATGAGCGACGTCATTGGCTATTCCGACTCGTCTTCTGATGCTTGGGTTTGCAGTCGCTGCATCGCTTCGGTGACGAGCGGATCGTCTGGTGCGCCTTCAAGTGCCCGCTGCCAAACGGCCAGCGCTTCGTCGCGGCGACCCATCATCCAGAGTATTTCTCCCATGTGAGACGCGACCTCTGGATCGGGAAAGACGGCGAACGCGCGGCGAATATTCTGTAAGGCGTCTTCGTAACGACCAAGTTTGTATTGCGCCCACGCCAAACTGTCGGTGGTGGCGGGATCGCCGGGATTGAGGGCTATCGCACTTTCTAGCAAGGTGAGCGCTTCTTCGTAACGCGTTGTCTGATCGGCGAGCATGTAGCCGAGATGATTCAAGGCTCTGGCGTCATCGGGTTTTATCGCAATAATCGACCGCAGGTCAGCCTCGGAGCCGGCCAGATCCTTGATCGAATCGAAATAAATCACGCGCGCGAAGAGCAGGTCGACCTCGCCGGGGTAGCGGTTGAGGCTGCGATCTAAGAGCTGCTTCGCCTTTGCGGGCAAGCCAGCCTGCTGCAGCAGCTGCGCCTCCATGTTGATAAACAGCACTTCGAGCCTAGGCTGGCCTCGAGAAACGCGTTGCAGCCAGTCGTGTGCGGCGTCGACAGCGCCAAGCGCAATAGACAGGCGAGTCGCTTGCTGCTGCGCGCCTAAGAAGTTGTTAGTGCCGATAGAGACGAGGCGGTAGTTGTCGATAGCTCTTTCGAGCTGGCCTTGCCGCTCGAAAGAGGTGGCGAGGTAGTAGCGGCTTTCGTCAACACGCTCGCCCGAATCGATAAGGCGCTGGAAAAGCGATTCTGCTTCGCCATACTCCTCGATTTCTAGGTGCACTAAGGCTTTGGCGTAGACCGCTTCCCAGTTTTCGGCGTCTTGTGCTATCAGAATCGCGTATTGTTCTAACGCGTCGTCAAATTTATCCTGCGAGATATAGAGACGTGCGAGGCTTGCGCGAAGTATCGGATCGGTATCAAAGACCTTAACGCCAGCTCTCATTACGCGCGCGGCGTCGTCGGCGCGGCCCATGTTTTGAAGAATCTGTGTTTCGAGCAAAACGGTTCCGGCGGTCTGCGTCACCTGTGCGCGCGCTGTGTCGAGGGCGGTTAAGGCCGCATCGTATT
>LICD01000124.1 GCA_001438145.1 OM182 bacterium BACL3 MAG-120619-bin3
ACTGTCCTCTTTGTCTTTTCAAATTGCCGCGTGTTAAGTGCCGCGTGTTAAGTGCTGCGTGTTATAAGTACCGCATGTTAAATGCCGCGCGTTCGTGAAACGAAGCTTACCTCGTATCGGTTCTCCATGTAAGCAGCCCGCAAGATGTGAATGAGAATGAAGCGCGAATAACAGTCAGTCTGGTGGAGTCCCCCAGCCACCGCCGCCAGGGGTTTCGATCAACAACCGATCCCCAGCGACGGCAAAGATGTCCGCCTTTGCAGCAATCTTTTCACCGTTAAGCCAATTATACCCCACCGCGCCGTCGCCTCCTCCGTCAAGCCCCCAGGGTGCAAACCGCCGACGCTCGGTCAGCAAGCTCACCTGCGCCTCTTCGAGAAACTCAATTTCGCGTATCAATCCCTCGCCTCCCGCATGCAATCCACGTCCCCCGCTGCCGCGACGTATCGCGAAGCGAGTCAGCCGCAAGGGATAATGGTATTCCAGACTTTCGGCAGGCGTGTTTAGCGTGTTTGTCATATGCGTATGCACCGCCGAGCGTCCAGGCCGATGCGGGCCCGCGCCGGCGCCACCTGCGAGCGTTTCGTAATAGTCCCAGCTCAAGCCATTAGCGCCAGCAGCGCCCATTGCAACGTTATTCATGGTGCCCTGAGAGGCTGCAGGAATGCGGTGCGGCAAGGCTTTCGCTAACGCGCGAAACACGAGGTCGACGAGGCGCATTGACGTCTCGACATTGCCTGCAGCCACCGCCGCGGGAAATGCAGGATTCACTATCGAGGGCTTCCTTGTCAGTATTTTGAGATCTTTAAATAAGCCCGCACAAAGAGGCGCACCCACCGGCAGCAAACAGCAATGACAATAATAAGCAGCGGCTGCCGCAACCGATTCAGGGCAGTTAAGATTGCCGCGAACCTGGTCGGAGGATTCAGTGAAATCATAGCTAATCCCCGCTTCGCTGATCTCGATGCTCACGCGCAGGGCAAGCCCCTCGCCACCGAAGCCATCGTCGTCCAAAAAATCTTCGGCGCTGTAGATTCCGCCAGCTATCTCGCCTAGAGCAGCAAGCGACAAACGACGCCCATAATCGTTAACCGCATTGAGCGCGGACGAATACAGTTCAGCGCCATAAGATTCTACAAGGCCCTGCAGGCGATCGACAGCGAGGAGGTTAGCGCCAAGTTGGGCGGCAAAATCTCCGCTCAATACACCCGGCCGATCGAATAACAGCGCGTCGATTTTTGCTCCGCAGGATTGGAATTTGCCGTCGCGGAGCAAGAGTGTCGGTGGAATCAGCACCCCCTCCTCTTCGATAGTGTTGGACAACGGCATCGAGCCAGGTGTTTCACAACCGATGTTCGCATGATGCGCTCTGTTCGCCACGAACCCTACGATCTGCGGTTCTGTTGAATCTGCCCTAAACACGGGCGCGAGGAGCGTTACATCGGGAAGATGAGTGCCGCCGAGGTAGGGATCGTTAATTACCAGCATATCCCCAGGCTGCCAGGCTTGAGTGGCCACAAGCGCTTGCATCGTATAGGCCATGCTACCGAGGTGTACGGGAATATGCGCCGCTTGCGAGGCAAGCTCCCCGTTGGGTGCGAACACCGCACAAGAAAAGTCTAAACGGTCTTTTATATTAGGTGAGAATGCGGATCGTTGAAGCACGCCTCCCATTTCATCGCAAATGGATTGTAAGCGGCTCGCAAAAAGCTTGAGTTCGATGGGATTCACGGCGTGTCCTTGCGTCTTCTGCAGTCGCCTTAGCCTGATGCGGGGCCGACTGCTACGGTTTTATCATGCCTTGGTTATGGCTTTATCATAGGCTTTTGCACCCGTGAGCGGCGAGCTGGCGAAAACCCCAACGGCGCGTCGTTTGCCTCTCGCTTTGCCTACCGATAGAATGCCATTTCAGAACGAGACATCACAAGTCCTTCATTCCAATCGCCGGCTTCTTACCCCCTCCCAACGCAGAGGCCTGTTTAAAGGGTCATAGACCATGAGTTGCAGACATTTCCTCACCTTGAAAGACCTCAGTAGCGACGAATTTCGCGCGGTCATCGCTCGGGCTACCGAGCTTAAGCATACCCCCGCGCTCGCCACTCGCGCAGACGGCAAAACCCTTGGCTTGATCTTCGAGAAATCCTCCACGCGCACGCGAGTTGCGTTCGAGGTGGCTATGAATCAGGTTGGCGGCAGCGCGCTTTTTCTGTCGAGCAACGACTCACAACTCGGTCGCGGGGAGCCTATAGAGGACACCGCTCGCGTTCTATCCAGAATGGTCGACTGTGTTGCAATTCGCACATTTCACCATGCACAACTCGAAGCCTTTTCGCGCTATTCGACGGTGCCGGTTATCAATGCCTTAACTGACGATTTTCACCCCTGCCAACTACTCGCAGACATGCAAACCTTTGCAGAGCATCGGGGGGATATAGCGGGTAAACGCGTCGCGTGGATAGGCGATGGCAATAATATGTGTCATTCGTATATCAACGCTGCTGAATTACTCGATTTCGAACTAACCATTGCTAGCCCTGCTGGTTTTGAGGCGAATGCGGCGCTAGTAGCCGCGCACTCGTCTCGGGTGCATCTCACCCGCTCGCCACAGGAGGCCGTTGCCGGTGCAAGCCTCGTTGTAACCGATGTCTGGGCATCGATGGGGCAAGAGGAAGAGCAAGCTAAGAGGCTTGCGGAGTTCGCAGGTTTCCAGGTCAATGCGGAATTGATGAGTTACGCCGCTAGCGACGCGCTGTTTATGCATTGCCTCCCGGCTCATCGTGGCGAGGAGGTTAGCGCTGAATTACTTGATGGCGAATCGTCAGTTGTCTGGGATGAGGCTGAAAACCGCATGCATTCGCAGAAGGCGCTTATCGAATTTTTACTCAATTCATAGTTGCGTCTAACAGCTGCATCTCACAGTAACAGCACCCAGTTATACGCCCTGAGAGCAATCAACCTTAACACTATATCTAGTGGTCGTCTTTTAATGCTCTTTTGACGGTTTTTGGGTCCGCTTAGCGTCTTTTCCTCAATTTAAGGACAACTCTACCCAATCCCTACGTTGTGTAGACCCCAGTCTCTCCTAGGAGAGACTGCGGCCGTTTTGCTCCGACGCAAACTAAGCCGGCTAGCTGCTCCTCCTAACTCTTTCTTATCTTTTCCCGCTCTGCGCGCCGCGCAGAGGTTATCCACAGCCTATACACAGAGCGCAAACAACTATTACACTTGCATTTAGGCAGGCAAATCACTATCTTGTGCAACTGGGGCGTTTAGCGCCTACATATTGTGACTTCGCCATGATTCTGCGCCATATTAGAGCAAGGAAATAGCCGCTATTTCAGCGATCAGGCCCCTAAACTCGTGGCTGCCAATGGGTGAGAGAGCAATATCAGCTAGCACGCACCGAGCGAACCAAGCGAACAAAATGAGTAAAGCAGCACGGCCAGTCTTCTGTTTTTTATGGATAAATAACAGGGCCCGCGTAAGATCCAAGTCGCCCAGTAAAGACCTCGCTAAATAAAATTTAATTTATTTTAAAGAATTAGCTAAAGTCTGAGAAAGAAAACACTATATATAGTGTGTACACTTGTTTTGATGTCATCGGACGCTCGGACGCAGAGACGCTAGAGACAAACACGAGACAATCGAAAGGCAATCGAAAGACCCAATAAACGCGAAAAAGAACTACGATAATAACCATTAATTAAAAGAACCATCAATTAAAAGAACCATTAAAAGAATAGAAGGCGGCAACCAAGCTGCCAAAAAGCATAGAACAATACCGGAGCGCATAATGCAGATCGATGCACAGACCACAGCCAACACAAAACCCGCAATTTCCCCCTCGATAGACACGCCAAGCCCCGCAGCAACTGCCCCAGGGCAACTTCGAGTTATTAAGCGCAATGGTGCTGTGGTTGGCTACGACGCCTCCAAAATCAGTGTCGCGATTACCAAAGCTTATCTGGAGGTCGAAGGTGGCAATGCCGCTGATTCAACGCGCATCCACGAATCGGTCGCGCAGTTGGCCATTCAGATAACAGACATTTTTGGACGCCGCATGCCCTCCGGCGGCACCATCCACATCGAAGATATTCAAGACCAAGTTGAGCTGGCTCTAATGCGTAGCGGCGAGCACAAAGTCGCTCGTAGCTATGTGATCTATCGCGCTGAACATGACCGGCTCCGTCAGCAGAAGCGCGAGGTTGCAGTCGACAAAGAAGCGCAAATCAGCATTACACTCGATAATGGCGAACAGGGCCCTCTCGACGCTCAGCGCCTCCGTGTCGTAATCGATGAGGCCTGTGAAGGGCTTGAAGGGGTTTCAGCCGACGCGATCTATAAAGAGACGTTAAAAAACCTCTATCCAGGCGTAAAGATGAGCGACGTGCGTACCTCGCTCGTCATGTGTGCACGGACTATGGTTGAGAAAGACCCAAATTACTCCTATGTTACTGCTCGACTCCTGATGGACACCGTCCGTGCTGAGGCGCTCGGATTCTTAGGTATAGCAGACGCCGCGACGCAGTCCGAGATGCATTACCGCTACGCCGCCACCCTCAAGCCTTATATCGAGAAAGGTGTTGAACTCGAACTACTCTCCCCTCATTTACTCGAATACGACTTAGGCAAATTAGGCGCTGCGCTGCAGGCTGACAGAGACCAGCAGTTCACTTATTTAGGCCTGCAGACACTCTACGACCGCTACTTCATTCACAGTAACGGCACGCGCTTCGAATTACCTCAGGTGTTCTTTATGCGCGTTGCGATGGGACTGGCAAGCAATGAGGAAAATCGCGAAGACCGCGCGATCGAGTTTTACAATTTGCTTTCGAGCTTTGATTACATGGTGTCGACGCCGCAGCTGTTCAATTCAGGCACATTGCGTCCGCAGCTTTCTTCTTGCTTCTTAACCACGGTACCCGACGACCTCTTTGGCATTTACTCGGCGATTCGTGACAACGCCATGTTGTCAAAATGGGCCGGTGGTTTAGGTAACGACTGGACGCCTGTGCGCGCCTTAGGTGCTCACATCAAAGGCACAAACGGAAAATCACAAGGCATCGTGCCCTTCCTCAAAGTCGTTAACGACACCGCGGTTGCGGTAAATCAGGGTGGCAAGCGCAAAGGCGCTGTTTGTTCTTACCTGGAAACTTGGCATCTCGACATAGAAGAATTTTTAGAGCTTCGCAAGAATACAGGCGACGAGCGACGCCGCGCGCACGACATGAACACGGCTAACTGGATTCCCGACCTTTTCATGAAACGCGTTTTCAACGATCAAGAGTGGACCCTATTCTCGCCGAACAATGTGCCAGAGCTGCACGATCTTCACGGTCTCGCTTTCGAAGAAAAATACGCAGAGTACGAGCGCAAAGCCGCTGCTGGGCAAATTGACGTCTACAAAACTGTCAAGGCTAGCGATCTCTGGCGCAAGATGATCTCAATGTTGTTCGAAACCGGTCATCCGTGGATTACTTTTAAAGATGCCTGCAACGTGCGTTCGCCCCAGCAACACATTGGCGCCATCCACTCATCGAACCTGTGCACAGAGATCACTCTAAACACGAATAAAGATGAGATCGCCGTGTGTAACCTAGGCTCTATTAACTTGGTAAACCACGTTGATGAAAACGGCCTGAACCGCGAAAAGCTTAAGAAGTCGATTACGACCGCCGTTCGCATGCTCGACAATGTGATCGATATCAATTACTACTCAGTGCCACAGGCCGAAAATTCAAATCTGAAACACCGCCCAATTGGCATGGGAATTATGGGTTTCCAGGACGCACTTTATGCCCAAAAAATTCCCTATGCGTCGGATCAGGCTGTTGAATTCGCAGACGTCTCGATGGAGGTGATCAGCTACTATGCATTGAATGCGTCAAGTGATCTAGCCGCAGAACGCGGTAGCTACCAGTCATACAAAGGGTCTCTCTGGGATCAAGGCATACTGCCAATAGACTCGCTAAAGCTTCTCTACGAAGCACGCGGAGTAGACTTCCTCGACGTCAACATGGATCAGCGCCTTGACTGGGACAGTCTGCGCAACAAGATACATAAAGACGGAATGCGCAATTCAAATGTCCTCGCGATAGCGCCTACCGCAACGATTGCGAACATCAGCGGCGTCTCTCAGTCTATCGAGCCGACCTATCAAAACCTCTATGTTAAGTCGAATCTGTCGGGTGAGTTTACGGTCGTTAACCCATTCTTGGTTCGAGACCTCAAAGAGCTCGGTCTGTGGGA